>JAYUVJ010000145.1:0-2603 GCA_043754155.1 Acidimicrobiia bacterium | reverse complement strand
CGGCGGCTTGAGCTTTCTCGCTCAACAAAATGGTTGGTTCACCATCGACCTCGGCACCGTGTTGCCAGTCGTGGCTATCGTCGGCGGACTCGCTGCCATTTTCGGCACCCGTCGCAGCGAATAGCTCCTACCCACATTTGGGCACCCGCCCCCCGATCTGCTCCAAATTTCAGAAGACCCACTTGCTCCGCCCCCACGTGTCAGGCTCTTGAAGTGGAGCGTTTCGCTATCGATGATCTTCGCTCCGGCAAGATGGCCTGGGATACACGGGTTCCCAACACACCAGGTATCGATCCATGGTGCACCCGCCTGGCCTGGCAACTGAGTGTGCATAGTGCTTTCGGGACCCGCACACTCAGTAGCACCGAAGCTGACGAACAGCAGCCAACCGGCCTTGACAACACAACCTCGCCAGATGAAGGCCTGTTCGTGGCCACTGCGGATTGGTCAATGGCGTTACGCAACCAACAATTTGATGCAACCAATGCCCTAGTACCCCTCGACGCCGTGTGGGGTTTCGCGTCTCCTTTTGTGCTGACGACGGGGAATCCCAGTGCGTTCCAAATCCAACAGTGGGCTAATGAGATGGGCGAAGTTCTCCTGCATGAACCCAATTGGGAACTTGCCTTTCTCACTGGTGTTGCGCCCGATTCACCCCTCGACGAGGCTTTCCTACGCGCGCTTAGTGCTCAAGTACGGTTGGTTGCCGGGGAGCCGACTATCCGCTGTGTTGCTTCACTCGTTGGTGGCCCAGACGCCTTTCTCTACCGACGTTCCCGATCCTTTTGTCGCAATCTTCGCCAAGCCACGTCAAGAGCCAACGCAGCTGGCCTCACCATCAAATCTGTCGACGTGACTGGGCTTAGTGGCTCTCAGGTAATTGAACGGTTAGTCGCAATCGAAAACCAGAGCTGGAAGGGCTTGGAGGGTTCTGGCATCACCAGCCCCGATATGGCGACGCTCTACACATGTTTGATCGATCACTTCAACGCTCAAACCGTTTCGCCCGGTTCATGCGACCCATGCCAATCCAGCTCGGGTGCCGTAGCCCCAAGCGGTCCGGCCGTAGCCCCACGCGGTCCGTTTGATGATCAGTTGGTTTTGCCATCGGGCCGTTTGACCGGAGACGGCAACGGCATTCGGCTGAGTGTTGCTCACCTCGATGGTGTCGACGTTGGCTTCATTCTCGGTGGAGTAATCGATGGCCGGTACCGAGGCTTCCAGCTGTCGTTCACACAATCCGTACGCACACTTAGTGTTGGGAATCTCTTACAACTCCACGAGATCAAACGACTTTGCTCCGAAGGTGTGCATACCTACGATCTGGGCATGGACATGGAGTACAAACGCGCCTGGAGCGATTCCGTTTTTACCACCCGCCCCATCATCGCCGTCCGCCAGTAGATCGTCCGCTTAGTTGACGGCTTAACCGTTAAGTTCCGCCAAGCGAATCGTCGGGCGGCTAGACCCCAGCTCCTTCGTAAGTGTTGTCCGCGCTCCCGGCTCGCCCTCCAGCACCACTTAACCGATCTGGTCAACGGGCAATACCGGCGGGAAAATCGACCCAACTCGCTCCCGCGAAAACAGTGGAGTTCGGTCTCGGAATGCAAAAGGGCCCCGCCTTTCGGCGGGGCCCTTCAAGTGCTACTTACCTGCGTTGGCTAAAAATCAGCCTGCGAAGGTAGGAGTTGCGTCAACTGCAACGGCTGGTGCCGGTACAACTGCTGGAGCAGCGGTAGCTGGAGCAGCGGTAGCTGGTGCTGCGGTTGCTGGAGCTGCTGGTGCAACCGTGGTTGCTGGTGGGTTGTAGTCATTGGTGACGATGACTGAGGCAAAGCACTCGTTGAACGTGGTGGTAGGAGCAGGTCCGCCAGGTGTTGCATTGGTAGGTGCTCCGGTCACGCTGAGTACATCGCCACAACCGCCAACTGGACGACGCTTGATGGTCACACGGCCGTCGGTGGTGTTGTCACCCGAGTTGTCCTTGTACGAGGCAACAGCGCCATCGGACTTGGTCTCGGTGATGAGGCAGTTCGTACCTGAAGCAATGTTCTGGTACACCTTCGACTGACGATCCTTGATCAAGAAGGTGTCTTTTGGTCCACCCTTGTCACAAGCAACGCTGATTTCGTAGGTAGCTACGTTGGTCTTCGGGTCGCCAGTGACAACCTTCGAGATGATCATGTCACCGTAGAACGAGTTTGTGACCGTGATGGTCTCGTTCATGGCGGTGAGGGATGACTGGAAACGGCCGTTCGGGTTGTTCAAACCAGCCAAAGGAGCTGCGGTGCCATTGGTTGAGGAGAATCCGGTTGCGGTTGCGCCGCCACTGTTGGTTTCAAATACTTCACACTTCGATCCAACGGTCAAGTTCGGGAACTCGTTGAACGAGAAGACCTTGGACTCGCCACCCTTGAGAGCAAAGGCGCCAGTAAAACCAGCAACAGTGTTCGGGGCAACTGGGCCGCCGATAGCTTCCTTTAGGATCTGTGCAAGAACCTGTGTGTAAAGCGATGGGTTGCCGGTCTGAAGGTTTGCCCAGTTACCCAGGATGCCACCAGCAGGAACAGGATTGGTGTTGAAAGGATAGACCGTTACAGTGC
>JAYUVJ010000144.1:0-3067 GCA_043754155.1 Acidimicrobiia bacterium | reverse complement strand
TCATGAGGAAGGCCGGTTGCGGCATCGGTTGCGCCATCGGTTGCGGCATCGAGATATTTTGAAGAATTTTCGAGAAAATTTGCCGCAACCATGGGTTGCCGGTTGCGGCATCTGGTTGCGACGTTTCCTCAAAGTGACCGAATTTGCCGCAATCACGCGTGTCAGTTGCGGTACTTCGTTCTGGCCGGTTGCGGCATTTTGAAAATGCCGCAACCAACGTTCATCGGTGTTGGAAATGCCGCAACCGAGGCTGGCGTTGGGTTGCAGTTGCTCGGTTGCGGTGATGCTTGGTTGCGCCGTTGTGGTCGTCGGCCCATGTGTGCGACTGAAGTTGGTGGGGCCGTTGTTGGTTGTGGGTACGCAAAAAATGCCGCAACCGGGTGGTTGCGGCATTTTCGAATTGCCCTGGCATTAGCCAGTGCAACTGTGTGGACTTTTGTTCGGTTGGTAGGTAACGGTTGCTGGAGGTGCGACAAGGTCGGCGCGCTTAGGTACTTGGACGCTTCCAGTTGAAATCGTCGCCGGGAATATTTCGTAGCGGTGCGTGCTTCCTCGTGGTCGGCTGCGGACAGGTTCGAGACGAAACTTCCGGATAGTCTTCGCTATGGCTAACGGGGAACTTGTTGCATCGATCTTCACAGGTGTGGTCGTTGGGGGAGTAGTCGGGGGCGCAACGCTGTTGAGGGAGTTGATCAGTGGCCCGAGTACACGGAGGCACGGCGCTCGACCCTGCGCGTCCTCAGAAGTGATCTTGGCACGGGAAAGCCTGAAAAGTTCAAGGAGTAAATGCCTTCGCGGAGGTAGCCAGCGGCTACCTCCCTGTGTGTATCCATTTTCTCCGGAGTTGCTGCAACCTTGATGCGTTCACGAGACGGCGTTTCTGCTCCTCGGGGTTTGTTCGTTGAATTCCTTCAGAACTCGATCGGGTGTTGGTTTTTCCGTTGAGGCCCGAGTGCACGAACTAGCGATCGAAGTGGGGGTTCCTTGCATAGCTACACTCTATGAGTGCGACGGATTAGATCGTTCGGCCGTCAGTATTCTGATTGCCGTCCAGAAATCTTGTGCCTCAGAGCTTGGTGTGGAGGAAGCGCCTCAGTGGCCGTTGCTCAAAAGGCTGCCAGACGGGGAGCCCGACGATCCATTCCAAGAAGATCCGGACGACGGCGGCATTTTGAATTTCGGGCTCGGATATCCAGGTTCCCGCTGCGGGAGGAGCGGTAGCGTTCTCGTCGACTACCCATCGAAAATCAGAGTCCGGGCCAGGAGAGCGAAGCACTGCACCACGGTTGCGAACGAAGACTGCGTCGACAGGTGGATCATCGTGTTGCGCGATGACCGAGAGAATCGACTCGAGCGGCGGCCCTTCATGCGCGAAGAGGAAGACCGGCAATCGGGTGCCCCAGGTACGGTCGTTGTCGGCTCCCATTGGCCCGATCATTGTCATCCCTGATGTCCCTCGGTCTAGTGACCCCCACGCGGGGCAACGCCGAGCGACAAAGTCTCGTATCCCGTCCAGGTCTACCGACAGCTTGGTTTCTCCAATTGCGACTACAGCGGGAGACAGAAAAATCCAGTCGCCATTGTCCGAGTGCAACAGGCTCGGCTGACTAGGTAGGGCTACGACCAAGTCGGTTTGGCCCGATCGACGGCCATATGGATCGACGACCTCGCCCGAGCCGACCCGCCATGACTGCGGGAGCAGACCGACAACGACATCGACGAGTTTTCGCTCGTAACCCGAGCCTTTAATCGTGGTGTTGCGGAACTCACGCCGCAGGCTCTCGGCTTCTGTTCGCAGCATAGCGTCGGCTCGCTCGGCAACGATTTGGAACATGGATCGACTCTACGGCCGTTTTGGACACAGAACTTGATCTAGGTCCGATTTCACCACGGCGGTAAATGGGGTCAGGTTAAACCTCGACTTGATTGGCGTGCTCGCGATTCGTAGGACGAACCAATTCGGGATATCTACTTGCGAATCCGAGCAGGGCTCCGGTCTCGGGATTCTTTTGGAAATTTCACAAGCGGCCAGTCCCGGCAACTGCTGACGGTCCTCGGTCGAGTCTTGCGGTCGATCTGAAAGCCGATTCTCAGATTACGCCGGGGCGTGAGGGCAGCAAGGTATTGGGCGAAGTCGAGATACCTTGCGGCCAAATTTATTTGGCGGGCGCGAAGGAACCGCCCGTTGTCATTCCGGCGGTCCCTTGGATAAACCTCGTTGGCTAAATGGCTGTCGCGAGTAGTTCCTCGTGGGCGGCTGCCAGGGTTGGGCATTTCTTGGCGAGTCGGGCGAGTTGGGTGGTGCTGAGGGTGGCGGCTCGTCGTCGTAGGTAGAGGGTGTGAGGTTCGGCGGGGAGTGTGTAAGCAAAGTGGAATGAGGCGAGTCGTTGGAGGGCTCGGGTGAGTCGGCCAGGTGATGTTCCGAGCGACCATGCAAGTTCGTCGTAGTCCATGTTGATCGGGGTCTCGTCGGTCGGCGGTAACCATGCAACCAAGTGGGTCCATGCAAGAAACGCGCTCGGACCAATTTCGGGTAGGAAGTAATAGGCCGCGTATGACGATTCGGGGTCGTGAATGTTGGCGGTTGGTGTGAAGCCGGCGGCGATCGTGATGAGCCCTTCGAATGGGGTGAGGTCGTAGGCGGCGTTGCGGCTCATCGTGCTACCTCGACGATTCCGGCGGTTGCTGCGGTAACTATTGGCGCAAGTGCTCGGGCCATGGCGTGAGGAAGTCGGGAACTGAGTATTCCGGCGTCGATGATTCGGGTGGTTTCGATGTCAGCGGTGATGGTCGCGGTGACAGGCATTCCGAGAACGGTTTCGATATCGGCGGGGCTAAGCGATCGGCCGGGTTCGGTGATGACAACAACGTGTGACGGCTTCGGAATGCGAATGGCGTTTCGTACGGCGAGGTAACAGTTTCGGGTGACGTGTACGCGTTGGTCGGCAAGGGCTGGCCATTCGGTATTGGTAAGCGCGCAGTCGATAATGACAACGTCGTAGTGTCCGAGTCCGCCGGTGATCAATCCGTACGTATACGTGCTAATAGCGATTGGCCCGGTTCCTCG
>JAYUVJ010000143.1:0-9563 GCA_043754155.1 Acidimicrobiia bacterium | reverse complement strand
TGGGTAAGACGATTGCTATGGAAGAGGGCTTGAAGTTTGCTATCCGTGAGGGTGGGCGTACTGTTGGTGCTGGCCGCGTCGTCAAGATCCTCAAGTAACAACTACTACAAGAACTTTTTAAGGACGAACTCGCCATGGCAAAAAACGACAAGCGCATCCCCGTCACACTCGCCTGTGAAGGTTGCAAGCGGCGCAACTACATCACGATGAAGAACAAGATCAACGATCGCGAACGCATCGAAATGAGCAAGTACTGCAAGTGGGAACGCAAGCACACCAACCACAAGGAAACCCGCTAAACCTACCGATCTTTTGGATTCGAAAAGAGCTCCGAACCCGCAGGGGTCGGGGCTCTTTGCCTTTCAGCTCTCGGCGCGGGAGAGGTTTGTAACACAATGTTACCGTTCCGAACGATTCGTTAAACGGCCCGACGCTAGGGTGAACAGCAATGTCCTACGACCTTGATGAAACCGTGAGCGCAGCCCAAAGCGGTGAGCCGGGTGCGTTTGACGACCTGGTTCGGGCTACGTACTCCGATACGTATTCGCTTGCCCTGCGCCTGGTAGGCAACGCGGAAGATGCCAAAGACGTCGCACAAGACACGTACCTTCGAGCCTTCAAGGCGCTGTCACGGTTCCGAGGCGAAGCCAACGTAGCGACCTGGCTCTATCGGATCACCTCAAACTGCGCATCCACGCTGATAACCCGTCGACGTAAAATCGATCACGATGAGCTGAATGAAGACTCACCCGTCGCCGACGTACGCCCTGGAAACGATCCTGCCATAAACGCCGAAACGGGCGACTTACGCGCACAAATCATCGACGCACTTAGCGAAATGCCGGAGAAACTCCGCTCGGTTATCGTGCTTCGCGACATCTACGACCTAAGCCACGAGGCCATTGCCAAACAGCTCGATATCTCAGAAACCGCCGCAAAAGTCCGCTTGCACCGAGCCCGTCACAAGCTGCGCGAACTGCTCTTTGGAGACGAAGAGGCGACCGAAACCTTCGAACGTGAAACCCAGGACACCTCGACCAAGGCGGTAGTGCGCAGGGTAACGGCCCGTTCGCCGCAAGTGGGTCAGCGCAAAAAAGATCAGGTACCCAACACCGAAGTGGCGTAGGTGCATGATTCGTCGGAGAAAGTGTCGGCCCTTTGCCGATTCGCTCACTCGAGCGTTGGATTCCGGTGTCGTAGACCTTTCGTTGCGACGGCACATGCGCGACTGTCGACGCTGTAGCCAGGAGTTCACGCAATACCGAAGGATCAATCGGGCCATGCACTCGCTTTCTGCCGTTGTGCCCGAACCAACGGGTCCACTGCGTCGAATTGCCCGCAAAACTCGTCGCCTGCTCCTCGGTGGTGCGGCCGGAACTGTGTGCATTGGGCTTGCAGGATGGTTGATCACCTCTGCAAAACGCAAGACCTCAAAGTAGCGCCGGTCCCGCCGGTCAAATCGACGCCTGAGCTCCAAGTTCGGGTGGTATCGTGGAGGCTCCGGAAGTTCACTTCGACGCGTCATTGGCTATCTTGCCGCTGGTGTGTCCGAACGGGCGGAAGAAGTTCTGCAGAGGGTCGTAGCTCAGCTGGCCAGAGCACCGGTCTCCAACACCGGGTGTCGGGGGTTCAAATCCCTCCGGCCCTGCAAAGTTTCTAAACCAACATTTTTTAGAACACCAGTTGCACCGTTCGGTGTAGCTGCCACTACATGATTTGCCCGATCTCCCCATCGGGTTGCAAGCGAGGAAGCACGTGAACCGAGAGACCAAGCGCCTGATGGAACGCCAGGGCCAGGTTGATGCAGAGGGTAACCCAACCCGTGCACCACGCCAAGTACCAGCCGCCCGTGTAGCCCAGGAGCGCACCTCGGCCCCGCAGTACCTGCGTGAGGTTCGTGGAGAACTTAAGAAGGTTGGCTGGCCCACTCGCGATGAGGTCAAGAACTACTCGGCCGTGGTTCTGGTAACGCTCATCATCATGTCTGCCCTGGTGTTTCTTTACGACTCCGTCTTTGCCAAGGGCTTGTTGTTCCTGATCGATCGCTAACACAGGTCGTCCAACTCGGACAGTGGTTCTCTGATCCACCCGAGTGACCAGCCGCCTTAGCCCTTCCCATTTTTGAGAACCATGCCAAACGAGGATTCCGTGTCAGATCTTGAAGCAGTAAACGACCAGGCCATTGATGATCTGCTCGCCGAACACGAAGCAACAGCCCCCGAAAGCCCTGCGGTTGAAGTCGAACATGCTGCGCCAGAGCCAGCAATCAGTCCCTATGACAAAGCCGGCGCTTGGTACGTAATCCACAGCTACGCCGGCTACGAAAACAAGGTCAAGCAGAACATCGAGAGCCGCATCGCCTCTATGAACATGGAAGAGCGCATCTTCGAAGTGGTCATCCCTCTTGAAGAGGTCATCGAGTTCAAAAATGGTAAAAAAGTTGTCGTCCAGAAGAAGGTTTTCCCGGGCTACCTTCTTTGCCGCCTCGACCTTGACGATGACAGCTGGTATGTCGTTCGTAACACCCCAGGCGTTACTGGATTCGTAGGGAACGGCGCCAAGCCAACCCCGCTTAGCCGTAAAGAAGTTGAAGGCATCTTGCAGGTCAAGGTGGATGAAACCGGCGCCCCAACCACTCGCAAAGCCAAGCCCCGCTTGGAATACGAGGTTGGCGAAAGCGTTCGCGTTAAGGAGGGCCCCTTCGCCGATTTCACGGGCACCATCGCCGAAATCAACGACATTCAGCTCAAGCTCAAGGTACTGGTCAACATCTTCGGACGAGAGACCCCCGTTGAGCTTGATTTCGCACAGGTTGCGAAGCTGTAGGCTTACCCGTTCGTATTTTTGGGTCACTCTGTGTTGGAGTGCGCCTGTCCATTTTGTAAATCGTCCAGCACATTGTTCCCGGATGGACCCGGGAGAACACCTGAGAGAAGACCGTCGTGGCAAAGAAGCAAGTCACCGCCATCGTGAAGATTCAAATTCCAGCAGGCAAGGCCACACCGGCCCCGCCCGTTGGTACCGCACTTGGTCCGCACGGCCTCAACATCATGGAATTCGTGAAGGCTTACAACGCCGCCACTGAATCCCAGGTCGGCACGATCATTCCTGTTGAGATCACCGTATTCAACGACCGCACCTTCACTTTCAAGCTGAAGACCCCACCAGCACCCGTGCTGATCCGCAAGGCCGCTGGAGTACCGAAGGGTGCCTCAAAGGTTGGTAAGGAAATCGTTGGCCAAATCACCATGGCTCAAGTTGAGACCATCGCGGAGACCAAGATGCCCGACCTCAACGCCATCGACATGGAAGGCGCGAAGCTCCAAATCATCGGCACCGCTCGCTCCATGGGCATCAAGGTAGTTGATTAACTGCAGTGAAGCAGAAGCCATTGGTCGGTCGTTTCGGCGATTCTTTCCAAAGGCAAACTGAGCACTGAGGACAAACGGCTGACCGGTCGCTTCTGCGCAACACGCAGTTAGCTGGGCGAGTCGTGGGCTTCGGCCCGTTGTGTTTACATAAACCCTGCCCAGCAAGACGACCTCGCTTGCTGGCAAACGAAAGGATGAGGGAGCCAAAATGGCGAATTCAAAGAAGTATGCAAATGCACTCAAGCGCTTCGACCGTGAACAGCTGTTCAGCCCAATCGAAGCGGTAACTCTCGTCAAGTCGCTGGCCTCGGCCAAGTTCGACGAATCGGTTGAAGTCGCAGTCAAGCTCGGTGTTGACCCCCGTAAGGCTGATCAGATCGTTCGTGGCACCGTGGCCCTTCCTGCCGGTACCGGTAAGACTATCCGTGTTGCCGTGTTTGCCTCGGGAGATGCTGCCCAGGCTGCCCGTGATGCTGGTGCCGACGTGGTTGGCGCCGATGATCTTGTAGAGAAGGTTCAAGGCGGATTCATGGACTTCGACCTGGCCATCGCTACCCCTGATCTCATGGGTATGGTTGGTCGTTTGGGTCGTCAGCTCGGCCCCCGTGGTTTGATGCCAAACCCTAAGACCGGCACTGTAACCACCGACGTTGGTCGTGCAGTCACCGAGTTCAAGGGTGGCCGTGTTGAGTACCGAACCGACAAGTTCGGCAACATCCACGTAGCGATTGGTAAAGCCTCGTTTGCTCCTGAGGACATTGCCAAGAACTTCACCGCTATCATGGACGAATTGCAGCGTGCCAAGCCTGCCTCGGCCAAGGGCAAGTACGTCCGCGGAATCACGGTCTCCTCGACCATGGGCCCCGGCGTGAAGATCGACACCGCACGTCTCAAGCCTGAAGTTTGATGAACTGCGGTTCGCAAACCGCTGGATGAACAAAAATGGATTTTTCGACGTCCGGGTGCTCAAAAGGCCCGGGCGTTTCGTTTTAGCTGCAGTCTGTACGGGTTTCGTTCGAAGTGCAGCCTCGAATTTGACTTTCCAATTTGCGGAAGGCTCGGCTGTCTCCCCGAACCGATGCGCAGGAGAGATACCCTAGGTTGTAGATGAGCGAATTTTTACCGCTACAACCAGGATCGATACGAAACGACGTGCGTTGGGCTCCGACCGGTCGTTCCAGCGATCAAGCAAAGCGAAACCGGATGACACAGTCCTTAGTACCGGGTTAAGGCGCTCTCGGCTGCGGTTCGCCCCCGGTTCAGCCTCCATCCCGAGTCGTTGGAACGACCTCGTGAGACGACTGATGCCGAACCCTCGCTCCAGTAGTGACTTCCCAACTACGTAGATGAGTAAGTGTGAGAAGGGAATGCCATGGCAACTCTGTTCCTGGACAACCTGGACGGTCAAACCGTGCGCTTCGAGCATCGCCGACAGTTCCGCCGGTTCGTAGAGTCGCTTGTGTTGAGTCCAAATCCCGGCGAATGGACCGATTCGAATTGGCTCTCGACCGATTGCCTCCAGCATCCGATTTATTGGATCCCAGTGGAACGGGAACCGGGCATGCGGCACCGTAATCACAACCGTTCCTCCTGGAGCGAGCACGCGTCCGATCTCTCTGATAGCCGCAGCATCGTCATCGACGTGTTCCAGTACTTCGGAACAAACAATCGACGAAAGAATTGAGTCCCGGAATGGCAGCCTTGGAAGTGCCGCGACGATTGGGACCGCCAGGGGTGCAGTAGTTCGGGTAGAGGCCATCCGTTGCGCGTCGGGCTCGACTGCCAATACGTTTGCGCCGAGTTCAACTAGGAGCGCAGCATGATGCCCTAGCCCCGTGCCAATATCGCCAACCATCAACCCGTTCTCCCACGGAAGCCATTGGATGATGGAGCGTAATCGTCGTCGAAACGCAATGTCTGGTTCAAGGGCCAAGCGCTCATTGACGATCCGATTCCGATTTCGTTCGGCAGCCGAATCGCGGTCCCGTGAGCTTGTTTCCGCACCCAAAATTCTGTCTGAATATTCCGGTTTCATTGACGAAACCTTTTTTGGCGAACCACTTCGGCGAATACTGCTTCGTGCCAATCAATCGACACGTCGGGATCAAAGTATTTTCTGACTTGGGCGGCATCGACCTGGCGTTTGAGTCGCAATTCGTCGGCGAGCGCCGTCGCAAGAGCGTCGGCATCGTTGGGAGGCACCAGTCGACCCATACCTATCGCGTTCACTACCGAACGTGCGCCTGGAATGTCGGTTGCAACGACCGGCGTTCCGCTGAGCAAGGCCTCAATCTGCACAGCAGCAAGGCAATCCGTGCGTGACGGGAGAGCAAAGACGTCGCACATTGCGTAAAATTGCGCGAGTCGGGCGCGGTCGCTTAACAGGCCAACATTGACTAACGAGGCACCTGCTTCTTCGATCAGCGGCTTACATCGGCTGGAGAAATCCTCATAGGGAACCTCAGTTTGGCCAGCAAAGACCAAAGTGGTTCCTGGCAAGTCGGCGCGAAGATTTTTCAGGCAACTAAGCAGAACGTCGAATCCCTTTTCTTCGACAAACCGACCAGCAAATCCAACAACTGGTACGTCGGTGAGCCCAAGTTGCGAACGCCATTCGGCGGCTGCCTGACGGTCGGCCTCCGGGATTCGAATAGGAGGAAAGGCAGCAACAGATTTGTGTAGTCGGTGTCTCGTAACGCGTGACCAAGTCCGATAGTCCTCATTGAGTGTTGTTATCCGGTCCGCCAGACTCGCGCCGATTGCAGTGGACGTGTCCATGGCGATGCGTACCGCTCGGTTAAACAAGCCTGCGGGGAGAAAGATGTCGCCTTGGTGGGTAATGACCGTGGGCAGGCGAAACACCGATGCGATCGCCACAAGCAGCCCGATTTCGGGCATCGGCGAATGGACGTGAAGGAGCTCGGTCCCACGTAGCAGCCGGGTAAACTCGAGCGGAAACGACGGCATGATTTGCGTGCGACTTAGTTGGCCGACCGACCGAACACGTAGTACGAGGACCCCGTTGCGTTCCTCCACGCGGGGGAGGCTTCTATCGTACTGAGACGTTAGGACCGTGACCTCGTGCCCTCTGCGGGCCAAGCCCTCACACAAGTTGGTAGCGAGCGCGGTAAGGCCAGTCCAATGAGGCGCATAGTAAGTGATAGGAACCAGGATCTTCATATGCGACGACTCTAGGTGGGAGCGAAGACCAACGATCTGGTGACCCGTATCGCTTATGGACGTCACTAAGAATTCCGCAGACGTAACGCCTCTTCGAACCTCAGATTGCTCGCGTAAATCAAGCCGGTCTCTGCGTGGACCGGATTTGGGAACCTGCTTACGGCGAAGCCTTGCGCTTCAAGTGCCTTGATCAATTCAACATGCCTATGTTGTGTATGCGCGTCGTGGTACTCCATCCGCACATGACGAATCCTCTCGAATAGCTGGGGGCGCGCGGTCAGGAAGATGTCGTACTCGCCCCCCTCACAGTCCACCTTGAGAAGGTCGATCACGTCGATAGAGTGAGCCTCGATCAAACTCTCCAAGTTCCGGGCCGACACAGTTTTCGTTCGTGCGCCCATGGGTGTGTTTGAGGTTGAGTGCTGGACGGATTCGCCAAGCATTGATAGCACCATGGGCTTGCCGGTGCTGTTCACGGCCTCCTGCATGATGTGCACCCGGTCAATCCCTATCTCATTGAGCGCAAGATTGCGCTGCATGAGGTCAAAGGATTCGGCGAAGGGCTCGAATGCGAAAATCCGTGCGTTCGGGAAGCGCCGGGCGACGCTTACGGTGAAGTCCCCAAGGCCGGCGCCGACGTCGACGAGCGTCCAGTCGTCTTCTACCGAGCAACCCATCCGCTCATAGTCCCGGTCTAGGCAGGTTTCCTTAATTATCCAAAGGTCCAATAGGCTGCGGACGAGAAAACGCGTGCCGTCAAACAGTTGTATTTCCTGGGGCTTCGCAGGTCTGCTGGCCAACAGGGCGATAGTACGCAGAGGGTTGCGCACACCCCGCAGAAGAACGGGAATCGATCTGAGGTAGTAACGGATGGCGCCCAGCTTCACCCAAGGAGTATCTCAGCTCTTTCGGGATCGCCGTACCCCTAAAGGTCAAGACGCCGAAGAGAGTGTCTGTTGGACGAGCAATTCGAATATTTGCTGCTGTCCTATCGGACCTAGAGGTATGCACACTGATTGTTTGTTCCTCGCCATTTTTTGGAGGCGTCTAACGAGGCAAACGTACCTCATTACGTAGCGTTTCCCTCTCGGATCCCAGCACGGTTGCGGATTGCACAAGGTTGGATCTGTGGAGCTAGCAGCGGTTATATTTCGATCGTGCCCAGTTTGCCTCCCGTACTAATTGCTGGGGCGGGTCCATGTGGCATTGGTTGCGCTCGCGCTTTCCAAGAGCTTGGATTTGACGAATGGGTTATTGCCGAAGCCAACTCCGGGGCAGGCGGACTGGCGGCTTCAATTGTCGACCCTCAAGGGTTTACCTGGGATCAAGGTGGCCATGTAGTTTTTTCACACTATGGGGAGTTCGATCGCCTCGTGGAGGAGGTACTAGGCGACGATGTGATCCGGCACGAAAGATCGTCCTTCATTCGGATCTCGGATCGGTGGGTCCCTTATCCGTTTCAAAATAACCTGCACCGCCTACCAGCCGATCTAGCCGAATCGGCAATCTTGGGGTTGATCGAGGCTCAGGTCAGTTTGAGATTTTCCAAGCCGAAGCAGCCTTGGAACCAAACGTCGGAGTTACTAAGCGACTCTGGGGGCCAGAGCTTTGAGTCTTGGATGATGTCGATGTTCGGGGTTGGCATTGTTGAACAGTTCATGAGGCCATACAACGAAAAGGTTTGGGCCCACCCGCTTGCAGATATGAGCGCTGGATGGATCGCTGAACGTGTTTCTGTCGTTGACTGGGAGAGCGCTGTTCGCTCGCTTGTTCACAGCACAGACGATGTGGGTTGGGGTCCGAACAACCTTTTCGCGTTTCCGCGCAGCGGTGGAACCGGTCAGATATTTGTGCAGGCGGCCGAATTACTTGGCACCAAGGTGCAGTATGAAACCAGAATCGTCCAAGTTGATGTCTCGAGCCGAATCGTGACGTTCTCTAATGGTTCAACCCTGCAGTATCGCGATCTCATTTGGACGGGGCAGCTCGACGATCTGATTGCCAAGCTGGTTGACTGCCCTCGAGAGGTCCGAACCGCAGCTGCCGAGTTGAAACACAATTCTGTGACAGTTGTCGGGATGGGCTACGAGACGCCTACTAAAGATGATGGCTCTTGGTTCTATTTTCCCGAGGCCGACGTTCCATTTTATCGAGCTACAAACTTTGGCAAATATTCGGCCGGAAACCTGCCTGGAGGGCGTTCGGATCGCTATGCGGCTTACATGACCGAAATAGCTAGTTCGCCATGGCGTCCCCTTGATAGAGAGTCATTGGTAACGCGAGTAGATAAATCGCTCCGACAGGCTGAATTGGTGCCGAGTAACGCCCCTTTAATAAGTGCGCACATTATCGAGGTTCCTTACGCATACCCGATTCCTACCCTTGGTCGGGATGCAGCCTTGAGGGTAATCCAACCCTGGTTGAGTGCACAACGAATTTTTGCCCGCGGTCGGTTTGGAGCGTGGCGCTACGAAATCGGAAACATGGACCATGCCGTGAAGATGGGTGCCGACATTGCTCGACGGCTGGTTTTGGGAACGCCAGAGGAAGCCTGGATCGAATGAGCGACCTTGCCCTGCCATTAAGTGGGTCGACTCTGAAGTTGTCAGTGATCATGCCTGTTTTCAATGAGGCGTCGGTTATCGGATCGGTCATCGAGTCCATTGCTCAGTGCATTCTTGACGTTGTTCCTGAAAGCGAACTTATTATTATCGATGATCGATCCACAGATGGGACTCCAGGTGTTCTGATCAAGGCAACTTTGGCCGATCCACGAATTCAAGTTTTGACGAATTCGATAAATCAGGGTCACGGGCCAAGCGTCAGGAGGGGACTTGACATGGCTCGGGGAGAATGGATCTTCCACTTGGATTCGCATGCACAGTTCAAAGTGCAGGAATTTTCGCTCCTGTATGCGCGCCGTGATTCTGCGGATCTCATCCTGGGCTTTCGGGTAAACCGGGATGACCCCAAGCATCGGCTTGTACTCACGCGTCTTACTCGCGGGTTGGT
>JAYUVJ010000142.1:0-3277 GCA_043754155.1 Acidimicrobiia bacterium | reverse complement strand
TTATGGAACGGCTTCGCCGTAGCTCGCTTCGCATCGCTTGGGGTTGTTTACATAATGTTGTTATGCGTACATATTGGGTGGGATTTTGCACCTTGTTAGCAGAGAAAATCCTACCCAGTATGTTCACATATGGGTTTGACTGGGGTGGTTGGCTGTTCTGTTCTACTCGAACCAGCGATGCGTGGATAGTGCTGTTGACTAAGCGATGCGCAGCGAGCTTGGGTTGGTGGCGCCGATCTGGTTCCTGGTGAAGTTGAATTAACTGATGTTATGATGTTTTGATGCGCACTACGTTGAGTTTGGATGATGAGGTGTACTCGGTTGCTCGACAGCGGGCCTTTGATGAGCACCGATCCGTGGGAGACGTGGTTTCGGGCCTCGCGCGCAAGGGGCTTGAGGCCGAAAAGGCGGTGCGCGCTCCTCGGCCCCTGGGGAAGTTCCGGGGACAAATCACGGTGAGCGAGGACTTCAACGACACCCCCGCCGACGTTGTAACTTCCATGAACACGCCGTTCAGTCGAGAGCTAAATTCGCGCTCGGCGCTCCAGGTAGCTAACTGTGGCTTCCTACCTTCTGGACACGCAAATTGTGATCTGGGCGTCTGCGGAGCCTGAGAAGTTGAGCGAAGCCGCTGCCCGCTTAATCGCCAACCCCGACGAGTCGATGTTTGTCTCGTCGGTTTCGATTGCAGAAATGGCCATCAAACGGTCCGTTGGCAAACTCTCACTACCTGCTTCACCCTCCGACATCTGCATCCAAATGAATTTCTCGGAACTTCCACTCACTTGGGCAGCCGCCGAGCGCGTTGAACAACTTCCTTTAATCCACCGAGACCCATTTGATCGACTGTTAATCGGCCAGGCAATCGAACACGACCTGACACTGATCACTGCCGACAGCACAATCCTCCAGTACCCAAACGTCTTGCTCCTTCCGAACCCTTAAGTCATGCCAGGCGCTTCCGTTCGATTTCGCCACTAACAGCACATTTTTCACTGAGCTGGTGAGTAAGCGGTCCTACTGGCGAAGTCCTGCTTGCCAAACCGAAGAGCTGTTCGCGTATTTACCCGATAGAGCGCATTCGGTTGTTGCGAGGGTTGTGTTCAAATTCAGCAAGGCCTAGGTGTTCCATGAGCGGCGGGATGTACATGCCGAAACGGCCACGGAGACCCTTCTTTAAGCCGTACCATCCGCCGACGGGGTTAGTCTCGGATCGTCCCCCTGCTTCAACGGTTCCGTCTTTCGCTGGCTTTTGTTCATCCGCCGATCCCAGATCGATCCAGTCACCCGCTTCTTTGAGCATGGCATGCAGATCGTTCAATGAACGAGCGTCATAGAGCAAAAAGCGGTTTTTCCTACGATGCAAAAAATCACGTCAACGCCATCACGCACATCCCGATGCATCAAGTACTACGACGACAACGGCGGCGTCTTCAACTGCCACGGATCCTCAACCGCTCCCGTGCCGCTGCTGATTGGTTCACTCGTCATACCCACTCCTTCGTCCCTGGTTTTCCGTACTATTCCCGTGACTTCTGCGACGATCGGCCCCATGATGAAATCATGCAAGACCAAAGAAGCATTGTTCCTGCACGGTTCGCACTGGCTTCGCTCCTTGTTCTAACGATTTGCGTGATGATTGGGTTCAACGATCCGGTTTCTGCGGCGAGCCCGGTTTCGGGAAATCAGTGTAAAAAGAAACAACATGGCGTGTCTATTTCCGGTCTTAGTTGTCAGAAGCAGGGGACCAAATACGTGTGGAGCCGGTCCGTCCCGGCAGAAACAAAATCCTCTACGTGCGACCCTAACTACGACCCCTGCGTGCCCATTGCCAGTGACGTTGACTGTGCTGGCGGTTCGGGAAATGGTCCAGCGTATGTTCAGGGTCCAGTGCGAGTCATTGGGGTCGATATTTACGGACTCGATCGCGACGGCAATAGTGTCGGCTGCGAATCCCGCTAAATCACGAAGCGCCGACGAGCCATTGGCGTTTGCCTTGGCCTGGTAGTAGGCGCGCAGAGGTCATACCGGGGAAGTGCATGGGGAGTAGAGCGGTATTGGGTTCCTCGGCTTCGCGGACGAGGGCTTCGCGTGTTCGTTTCGCTAAGGCCCGGTCGGTGTCGTAGAGGAATTCCCATTCGGTTTCCGTGAGTTGCGCTGGGCAGTGCAGGGCGTCGCCGAGGACGATCAGTCGCTCAGTTCCACTCGAAATCACAAAGCTCGTATGGCCGGGCGTGTGTCCTGGTGTCGCACGAGAGGTGATGCCTGGAGCAATGGCCTCACCATCGCAATCGATCAGATCGACTTGTTCTTCGACTACCCGCAACCTGGCCGCGCGCCTACGACCACCACCTGCCCCAACAACAAAGTGTTCCCAATCCGCCACACCAATTCGTATGCGTGCATTGGAGAATACTGATTTGCCATCAGCTTCGAGCCAGCCGCAATGATCCGTATGCAGATGACTTACGGTAACGATGGTGATGTCGCTCGGTCGCAATCCAGCGGCGGCCAAGTTCTCCAACAACGCTGCGCCCTCAAACATTGCATCGTCGGTCTCACCGATGCCGGCATCCATCAGCACAATATCCTCGCCGGTGCGCACCACGAAGGCACCAACGGGAACCGTGAGTCTCCCGTCGGCACCCAAAAGATGTTCGTGGCCGGTCCAATCGGTTGGCTCATCACCAGCGAAAGTAAACATCGTCGGTTCCAAAATGGCTACCCCGTCCAGAATCGGCTGCACCACAACATCCCCAACCCGAATCATGTCCATTCCCGATTCTTGCATCCCACCCGATCCGTCGCACCCAACTTGCTGTGCGCAAAGCGGCCCTTTGCACGCCTCGTCAGCGTTTCACCACCGTGCATCCAACCAAAGAGCATGACTCGACACGTAACGTCATGCGCCTAACCAGCGGACAAGCTCTCGATCCAGCAACGTTGGGATGTCTGAGTGCGAAAGTGCACGATCGCTTACTAAACAGCACGTGCACATCGGTACGCGAACGTGCACTTCGGTACGCGACTCCTGAGGTTCAACGCAGAGACGGCCAGTTGCTCTGAATAGTCACGAAGTTGCTCAACCATCTCAACACTTAGCATTTCGACAACTTATCGCCCGCGAACAAATAACCGCTCAGTGATTCGAACAGAAAACCCGCCCCGAACCAAACCCTAGTTGCGGGGAACCTTTGACCAGGGGCCGGTTTTGTCGAGGCGAGGTTCGCCGGGGAGGCCGAGGACTTGCTCACCCAAAATGTTGCGCATGATTTCC
>JAYUVJ010000141.1:0-8070 GCA_043754155.1 Acidimicrobiia bacterium | reverse complement strand
GATATGGAGCGTTTCACGACCGAGGACATGCACCATGGTACGCCAACGGTACGACCAGATCAAGGACTATCACGAACGGGTTCGAGAGCCGTCAAGGTTTTGATGGTGACCTGCCGAATGCGAGTTAACTGGAAGTTGAGCGTGGCACCCACAGCCATCCTGCAAGTGAAAATCAATTCCGTACTGTTGTTTTCGAGCCACGACCTCCAGCCCTATTTCGAACATCTGGGTTCGTTCTACATAAAACTGATCCATCTCAGCTAAGTCGTCGTTGGCAAACTGTAGAAAATCATTGGTCATGACCAGGCTGGGGTCGTCCCTTGATCGCTCGGCACGGTTCCGATAGGGAAGAAATCCTTGGCAGCAGACACGGTAGGTTCCTAGCATTGGCACGGTCCAGGCACTAGCGATGCTGTATAGCAATTACAAGTGCTGCTACTGTGCTGCTATGCGCCAAATCACGATCCGCGTGCCCGATGACTTGCATGAACTCGCTACTTCGGCCTCGGAAGCACAGGGTCAGTCGCTGAACTCGTTTGCCGTTGGTGCACTTCTGGCGCAGGTGCGGGCCAAGTCCTATGGCGAGTGGCGTCACATGGTGGACAACTCTCACCGATCGGCTGGCTTTCGAGGAATGTCACCCGCAGGCCAACAAGTAATGCGTTCCTTAACAGGCGACGAACGGAATGAGTGAACTGGTCCTAGATGCGAGAGTGCTGGTTTATCTGGTGACAGTTGGGCTCGGTCCGGTCGATGAATTGCCCGAACTCGACAAACGGCTGCGCAGCGCAACAACACTCGTCGCCCCGAGTTGTGAATTCCTCCGGTCGTATCGAATGCTGCAAACACTCTCGAATCGCGGTTTCATTAGCCCTGTCGATGCAACGAGGCTGGCCATGTTGGTCTGCGAATCGGGTGTCGAACTACGTCCGCTTTGGCCATGGGACGTTCCCCGAATTGCCGCTCTGCCTTGCCACCCCTCGGATGCCTGGTGTGTGGCGATCGCCGAAAGTCTCGACGCTCCCCTGTTGACAAGGAATCCAGCGTTGGCGGAACTCCGAGCAAGTTGCCGTATCGAGGTCTATTAACTGCACGGCTCACCAGGGATCAGTTCGCTTCTTTGGAGTGAAGCCTGGTTACATTGCCTTCGTGAATTCTGGCCTTCCTCCCTTGCGTAGCGAGCCCGTACTGTTTGATCGCGACCTCGCCTTGACCGAAGAGCCGCTCGCCACTTCAGATCGCGGACCGCTCGTAAGACGCTTCCGCGGCACGTTCTCCGACCGCTGGTTTATCGATCGAGCGCTGCATGGCGGGCATGTGATTGCGGCGATGGTTCGCGCCGTTGAAGCTGCCGTGGAAGATCCAAAGCGAGCGATACGATCGCTAACAAATCACTACGTGCTGCCAGCCAAAGCGGGAGCGTTCCATATAGACGTCACCATCGAACGTTCCGGACGAACCCTCACAAACGTTTCGGCACGACTGGTGCAAAACGACCAGACCGTGGGCCTGGCTTTGGCAGCGCTTGGAGGACCGTGGGAATCCTACGAATGGGACCACACCACCATGCCAACGGTCGCCAACCCCGAAGACTGCCCCGATCTTTGGGGAAACACGGGTGGGTTCACCAACCTGCACAGGAACTGGCGATACAACCTCGCTATGGGCCCGGCGATGAAGAGCGGCCAAATCGCTGATACGGAACGCAAAGAATCCATCAGTGGGGGCTGGGTGCGTCTTGCTGAGCCTCGACCAGTTGATGCTGCAGTGGCCGCCGCTCTGACCGACACCTGGGTTCCGATGCCGTTTCCCTTTGCCGACGATGCCCACCCGATCATGTTCCCGACGATTGAACTTACGGTGCATTTTCTTGATCCGCTCCCGCTGGCTGACGATACCGGCATAGAACCATGTTTGGTGTGGCACCGTATCGACACGTCGCGCTCGGGTTTCGTCTTGCAGGACACCGAAGTGTGGACCCGCAGTGGACGTCTCATCGCACGAGGCCGCCAGAAGGCTCTCCTCATCCCTGTTACTCGATGAAGCGAAGAAACGGAGACCGTGGCCGCCAAAAATCGCTTTTCGAGACAAACCAAAAGGTGATCAAATGCAAGTGGTTACGCGCCGAATTTGGATTCAGTGCTGGCGGCATCGGAAACGGCCTGTTCGAAACGTTTGATGTAGTGGGTTTCGTGATGAGCTTCGGCTGCGGCTCGAAAAGCGATGAGGGCCATAACTGCGCCGTTGACCGCAGCTCCACTGGTGGCCGTTTCGGCGAGAGCGGCAACATCCATCGACAGCGAACCGATTTCCTTGTCGAATTCCCGGCTGGTGCTCACATCGTCGTCGAATGGGTAAACCACATAAGCAACAAGATCGGCCGCTTCCCGGGCGTAATCCTGGTTGACAACCAAATCCTCGGCGTGGAGCGCCCGTTCACGAGCCACCCCATGCAACTTTGCAATAGCGGTTTTTAACTTGACTGGGCGTTTTGGAGGCACCTCTATATCCTCACACGAGGGTGAGACAAAAATGGCCCTTCCGAACGTCAATCCTGAGTCTTTCTGGTCCCCTTGCTGCCCCATGCCCAAAATCTAATTTCGTCACTGTGACATTAAGGACAGAGAACGCAGCAAGAGACAAGGCTGAGCTGGGAGGAATCGACACGGCGTGCTAGGAATTTGCCATGGTTGACTTCAACGACGCTCTACGCGAACGGATGATCAATCACCTTGATCTCCACAACATCCACGGCCGAGTTGTTCACCCCCTTGAAGGTCGTCGTCACGCAGCCGTCGCAGTCGTCGTAGTCGACGCCCACCACAGCGGCGCCAGCACTCACTCCATAGACGACACCTATCAGCCAGGAGAGAATCCACTCGACGGAGTCCCCGGCGACATCTCCGGTCTGGACGGTCGAGTTGCTAGCGCCCAAAATGGCGCAGCATTTCTGCTTTGTCGCAGATCTGCTCGGCTCAGAGACCATCCGCACCAGTGGGCACTACCGGGGGGCCGGATTGATCCCGGAGAAACGCCTGAGATAACCGCACTGCGAGAACTCCATGAAGAACTTGGGTTGCATTTACCTACAACCGCCGTTCTTGGTCTGCTCGACGATTATCCAACCCGATCGGGTTACGTAATCACCCCGGTTGTTGTTTGGGGTGGAGGGGTGGTTGAACTCAACCCGTCGGCCGATGAGGTTGCGCACGCGTATCGCATTGGGCTGACCGAACTTCAACGTGACGACTCCCCGCGCTTCGTGACCATTCCCGAAAGCGATCGCCCCGTGGTGCAGGTGCCGCTATCTGGCGATCTCATTCATGCCCCAACCGGCGCGGTTCTGGTGCAGTTTCGTTGGGTGGCTCTTGACGGACGAATCGGTGAAAGAGTCGATCACTTCGAGCAGCCCGTTTTCGCCTGGCGCTAAAATCGTAAGTGCGCATAGATCAAAATGATTTTTGTGTTGCATCGACTTAGACAAATACGGTGTCGAGGAGTTGGTGCGCTTGCGATTGTTGGCGTCTTAGGTTTCACCACTCCCTCGGTGGGTACGCAAGCTGCGCAGGTGTCGTTGACTGCGCCGGGGACTATTGAGGCCCACGTTCGAGCCCTAAAGGTTCGGTTTGATCGTTTGGAGCCAACTCGCCATGCTTGGATAAGTACCGACTGGGAATCCGCTACCCGTGCCGCCCAGCAGAGGGATCGCTTGCAGGCGGATTCCTCGGTAAACGCTTCGTCTACTATAAGCGCGCCTAGTAATGTGGCGGACCCTGTAAAAGATCCACTTCTTGATTTAGTAATCGGGGTAAAAGACAACATTGACGTCGTCGGATTTACAACTACCGCAGGATCGAAGACTCTCATTTCGAACCGCCCGAAAACCGATGCAACCGTTGTAGAGCGATTGCAGAATCGTGGGGTAATTATTGTGGGAAAAACCAATCTTGATACCTTCGCTCGGGGGGTTCGTTCGCTGTCAGAAGTTCGAGGTCAGACCGCCAACGCCTGGGACGCAAACCGAGCAGCCGGTGGGTCAAGCGGCGGATCTGCGGTCGCCGTGGCAAATGAAATGGTGGATGCCGCATTGGGTACCGATACATGCGGTTCCCTGCGCTACCCCGCTACCTACAACGGGATTTACGCTTTGCGCCCAACCTGGGGTGTGCTGAGCCGACATGGTGTTGTGCCCCTGTCCCCTTCTCAAGATACCGTCGGCCCTATGGCACGTACACCTACGATTCTTCGCGCTCTGTTTGAAGCCATGCTGGGCGGCGACCCCCTCGATCCAGCAACCAAGACAATTTCGGCCACTAGAAAAAGCCCAGCGAGGATGACTTCTTATCGCGTTGGTATCGTCGAGACATTGGGAGCCTACGCACGTGATGCCAGAGGTCGTTCGATGCTAGATGTTTTACGTGACGCCAACATTGAGCTGGTGCGGGTGAGGGTGCCGAAGGGTGTTCGCAACGCCACTCTTATCCAGGCCGAGGGTGGCGCGGCGATTGGCAGCTACCAAACCTGGACCAAACAAGATCCCCTAACAAGAAGCGAAGTCCCGCCGTGGCTGGAACCATCGTGGAAGCCAGCCGGGACACGCTGGAATATCTTGAGAACTCAGCAACAAAGAAATGCCTTTCTCCTCACCGAACTGCTCGATGTCCAACGTGTCGACGCCATTGCCTACCCAACCACCCCGTTCATCGCAGCGTTGCTTGGACAGTCGCAAGCGAGTGCAAACTGCTGGTTGAGTGCGACCTCGGGTCTACCCGCACTTGCTGTTCCTGGGGGATTTAACGATCAGCACTTCCCTACAGCAGGCATCGATTTCCTCGGACGAGCCCTCGACGAAGCCACACTTCTGAACATTGCTGAAACGCTCAACGTACGCCGGTGAAATTGAGGCGTGTTGTCCGAAACGCGCTGCCAAGCGGCTCTACGCGAAACGCTCGGAGTTTTGATTAAAAGAATTGCGTACTAACTTCCCATCTGTGTGCATTAGGTGTTCACCATGAACGAAAGGCCTGCGGCCAAAAGCACTGCGAGGGAAATGCTGTAGCGCACTCGTTTTCTGGAAAAATCCAATACTTTGGCTCGTTTGGCCATGGCGGAACCCGATGTGATGCCCCAACTCACTGCGAACATGGTGAGGGTGCGGGTAAGCACAAATACTCCCACTCCAACACTTAGTCCTGCTGGAGAGAAAAACAGAACGAAGAGCCCGGCCCACCACAGCCAGGAGTTGAGCATGGTCGCAGGTCCAAAACCAAGGCGAAGTCCGTACCTTGCCGATCCCCACCAGGGCCCAAACTTGTGACCCCACCACTGCGGAACTTGCGATCGAATCGCCCAGGGGCGAGGACGACCTTTTGCGATTAGCGCCCAATCCAGCAACGCACCACCCATCGCCACAATGGCGGCCCAATGAGGGGTGAATAACGCAATGGGTACCAATCGTCGGGAGAGAAGCGACAAGCCGATCAACGGCAAATTGGCAATCAGGCCGGTGACTATGAGGAGCAGAGCAAGAATGGGGCGAAGCTGCCTTCGGACCGAAGGAGCCAGGGTCTCCCCTACTGACCTACCTCAAGGTGACCAGAGTGATACCAGACCGGCGCCACCAAAGCTCAGCGCGCCGAGAACCAGTCCAACCCAACTCATTGGGTCGGCCCGCAATTGAAAGTACAAAGGGCCACGACTACGTAGGCTCGCTTAGGGTTCGTTGCGGCTAAGCGGACGATCAAGGTCGGAAGGCAAACTTGTGGTGGTAGTGGACGAAGTGCTCGTAATAGCTGCTGTGCCAAAAGCCCCCGCCATGAGGGATGGAGCGGTGGTAGTTGATGCAGCTTGGCGGTTCGCACGAACGGCGATAGTGGCGTTCGATGACTTCGGCACAAACAGAGTTGAAGTGTTGGCCTGCGGTCCTGCCCGTCGGGGTGGGGCTGTAGCCGGAGCTTGCACCCCAACGGGAGCAGTTGTTCCGGTCTTACGGGGACGTGTTGGTGCAGATTTGATTACAGTAGTGCTGGGAAGCGGACCCGTCACCCTCACGGCCCCTAGTGCTTGCTCTTCAAAGGGCTGAGCATACACCGGCAAGCCATCACCATCGTTGCCGCTTAGTAAGTGCGCATCGTATCCATTCAATGCTGATTGCAGCGCGTAGACCAACGCGTCATCGGCCGGGCCGCCGACTGACCGAGCCAATACTGCTCCCGAGAACCGTTTTCGATTTGCCATCAACCAATCTCTCAGTGCATCGTTGTTTGTTTGAGGCACCAACACCACCGTTGCTCCCGATGCCAGTGGAGCGATGATAGAGGATTGCGAAGCATCAACAAACGAGATACCCATCGTTCCATTAAGAGCCCGCATCGTACGATTCGCAACCGTAAGCGAAACCAACTGCGGGTCATCACTGTTAATGGAAATCGATCCAGCAAACCTTGCTGTTTCGGATGCCACTTCGCGACCGATAAGTGTTACAGCTGCGCTACGGTCATAAAGAAACCCGCCCACGGCGTCGGCGGAAACCAGCAAAGGTCGTCGACGCTGAGCGGCATACGCGCCTGCTATCGGGGCAAGCGTGAGTGCACCCGAACCTGCGCCGATGCACACCGACTCATAAAACCCTGTGCGTTGCGTCAACCACTTCGCCGTCTCGATCGACATGGCCGCCGGATCAGTAGAGGTGGTCACCCGATCAACCGAACCAAAAGCTTCCATCGAACTCAACAGAGTCGGAGAAAAGGCGCCAACCGCCACGATCCTGCGAGCCCCCACTCGCCTCAATTCGTCGCCTAGGGCAGGGCGGAGAACGGAGCGATCACAAGCAACCAAGGGAGCGCCGAGCTCATTAGCGACAGGCATAGCGACGGCAACCATGAGCGGATCGTCTCCGGTTACCAACACTACGGTGGGCGAAGATCCCGGAGCCCTATCAATCAACGCAGCTATTGAAGCTTCAACGGCATCAGCAACCACATAACGCTCAAGAGGAACGCTCTGCACTCGCGGATCCTCAAGACAGCTCTCCACAACGCAATACACCGCCGAACCCTCGGGGCAATACCCCTGGACATTCTTGTAACCAACACCGCAGCAATCACAAATCTTCTTTAGCCCACCATTGGCACAGCACCCGGGGCTGGCATACCAGCAGTATCCGAATACCACATCGGGGCCCACGCAGTCATAGGTGGGGCACATTGGCGAGATACCGGATTGTCCGCACACCCGAGCTTGCGCCTGATCATTCAAGACCGCCGAAACAGCCTTCGTGCCTACACCGATCATGGCCACTCGCGCTACGCCAGCGAGAAATGATCGGCGGCTAGAACGGGCGGCGAGCCAGCGCGCCGCGTTTTCCGCCGAGATGTCAACCCCGGCTTTGCGAAATCGTTGGAAGAGTTTGCTCATGAAACGATGACGTCAACGATAAAGAAGTAAGTACCCATAGCAGTAGAATTCATAGTTTTGCTTCCGCGGACATCTTGTCCAGCTTGGTCTTCCCCGTCGGCGTAGCGCTAGTTGACGCTAAGGACTCCCCCACCAACTGCTCGATTTGCTCCAAGGTGTTGGCTACACCGCGTCCAACTACAAGCCCAAAACGATCGATCGTCATGACATACGGTGTCGATCTAACTTTGAATGCGTCAAAGGTTGCCGGCGATTCAGAAGCATCAACCAACTCCAAAACCACCTCGGGATATTCACGACGCAACGCCGCAAGCGACGGTTTGAGAGCCGCGCAAATTTGACAGTTCGGCGCGGTGAAAGCGATCAGCGTGAGGACACTTCGCCCGTAGTCAAACCCAAGACTAGGGGCGACGACGCCAACATCGAGTCCTTCACCAGCAAAATGCGTTCCCATCGGTGCTAAGCGCGCGTGCAATACTCCAATTTGGCGGAGCAGCACCACAACAGCAAAAGCCAAAAGCGCGACAAGAATCCAAAGCACCACATAGGAAGCCAACCAAACACCTCTCACGAAACCGCCTTCAACCCGGATTGAGAGACGCCAAAGAGCGAGCACGAGCGTCCTCGAACACGACAGCCAGTTGCACAACAACC
>JAYUVJ010000140.1:0-3478 GCA_043754155.1 Acidimicrobiia bacterium | reverse complement strand
GCGCACCGGCACGCATGAGGATCGCCACAATGGCATCACCTATCTGATCATTGATGCGCACTCGCCAGGTGTAACGATCCGGTCCATTAACGACATGTCCGGGGACGCCCACTTCAGCGAGATCTTCTTTGACAATGTGCGTGTGTCGGTCTCTGAGCGAATTGGTGAGGAGAACAAAGGTTGGGGAATTACCCGAACAAGTCTTGGCCATGAACGTGCGGCGAGCGCGTATCAACAAGCAACCCGGTACCGTCGCATTTTAAACGAACTTATCGAGATGGCCCAAGAACAAGGCCGTAACCATGAACCGGTTCTCCGCCAAGACTTAGCGCGCTTAGTAATTTGGCAACGCATCCTGGAGTACTCAGGCATGCGCACCATCAACTCAATTGTTGAACACGGTGAACCCGGTCCACAGTCTTCTGTTTCTCGGCTGTCGACGTCGCTGTTTGAACAATGGATTCACGTAGTTGCCGTTGACCTTCTCGGACCATATGGCCAGCTCGATCGACGCGATCCCAATGCAGTGCAACGCGGTCGTTGGACATGGGGCTTTCTGCGAACTCGTGCATCAACAATCGGTGCTGGAACCGCTGAGATCCAACGCAATACTGTCGCTGAACGTGTGCTTGGACTTCCCCACGAACCCGACGCATTTGCCAAAAGGTAAGCCAAACCGCATCCGTATAGTGAAAGCGAACGGGTTTTATCCCTGTCCGGGACAGTTGAGTACCCGCAAACTCAACTAACAAGGATCAGTCTTAAAAAAGGTCGAGCATCTGAATTGCAGCTCGCCGTTGCTGGAGATACACCAACTGACGATGCCAATGAGCGCTCGCCGCTACGGAATCCCCAGCCTCGATAAGTTCGATGAGCTTTCGGTAGGAACGCACGGCCCGGCTCATTTGTTCGTGGTCGCTGATCTCGGCGGCCGAGTGATAGTGACGATCCATAAGATCATGAAGCAGTGCGCCGATGACCGCCATGGTGTTGTTGCCACCGCGTTCAATGATGGCTTCATGGAGAGCAGCCGCTGCCTTACCAAAACCATTTTTGTCGTCGGTCTCTGCGCACCGATGGGCGTTCTCCACAATGGCGGTGAGCGCTTCGAGATCCTCATCAGAGTGTGCGGCTGCTAGTCGTCCAGCGAGCGGGGGTTCGATAAGCATGCGGGCATCGTCGAGATCGCCCAGGGTGGTCCTTTGGAGCTGCAACACCAACGCCAAGCTTTGCGAGAGATTTTCTAGTCGTGGCGTGGTGATTATGCCCCCACCTCCACGCCCGCGTTTGATTTCTAGAAGGCCTTGTGATTCAAGCACACGCAGGGCTTCACGAAGCGTTGTGCGAGCGATCCCAAACGTCGCAGTGAGTTCTTCTTCACTGGGTAACTGGTGTCCAATGGCCAAGCTGCCGTTGGCGATCTGTTTGCGAAAACGTTCTGCTACAACTTCGCCTGCCTTACGAACGCGGACGATGTTCTCATCGCTAGGTCCAAGCCACGACTGGGTCCTGGTGGATTGCGTTTGTTGACCCCGGGTTGGTTTCGAAGCGGGTGGTTCCGATTTAGGGGAAATGAAAGTCTTCACCGACGAACGAACGAGCACTTTCTCAGTACGGACGACCTTGGGGTTTGCGGCCCGTTTTTTGCTGGCGTTTTTAGTGGCTTCTACTCCGACAGAAGCCGGTGCCTTCACCCCCGCCGGCAGCGGTTTTCGAACCGTCGCTATTGCCTTAACAGGTTTTGCCTTAGCCTTCGAAGCCGTGGACGGTTGTTTCGCCATGTCTCGATGTTACGGCATTTAAGGTCGCGAATACCTGCTGAACCTGTCGTCGAACTTGGCGAGTCTTAAGGATTGAACCTCACTGCCCTCGTTTCTCTCGGCGCGAACCGGCTTTATCAGCCTTGAGCGAGCTGAGTCTTTGGTGCCTCCGTGTTTTAGTGGCTGGACCGGCGTTGCGTATCGAGTTCGTTGTGGCGGGCGAACATCTCTGAGGCTTTACGTTGAAGGTCGATCGGAACCGTTGGGTAAACGGCAATGCCAGAGGCGCGTGACGGGAGCGAGACGGTGGCTTTGGCGAACGCGGTCTCGGTATCGCGTTGATTTATCATGGCCATTTGGATGTCAATGAGGTAGCGGCCATCTTGTTCGCGTTTCCCCACGACTTCGCCCTTGAGGAATTGGGTGTCGCCCATGTAGTTGAACTTCCGGATGGAATCTTCCATGGTTTCGATCACGCCATCATCGCCGGCCCAATCTGAAACCTGATGGTAGAACCAGCATTGGCGCATAACTCCATAGTCGTAGGACATGGGGTTTCCAATGGCTTTGGCCCACTCGGAATCCCAGTGCAAACGCTGCGCCACGTCCCAAATGCCGTTTTGGTTCTTGATGTAAAACGGCGCGATGCGCTTGCGGTTTTGGTAACCCAAACGTGAGGAACGCAGACCATACGGTACAAATCCGTAACCACCGGCGTGAAAGGCAATGATCTCTGTAACCGTCAACGGGCCCTTCACCATGGGCTGGAGTTTGTCGCCAACTTTGACGTCCTCCCAATACCGCTTCTCTGCACCGCGCCGTTGCTCTGCGCCGTAGACGGCATCGATTCGCGCGTAGTCTTCGTCGGTGTACTTAGCGGCCTCGATCTCGGCGTACTTACCTTTTTCGCGGGCGGTTTTGCGTTCGGTGAGAATCATCAATATCCGGTACACGCCAACGACTTCGCCTCGTTGATTGATGGCGACATCACGACGGACTTGAATCACTGACCGGTTAGCAAACTCTGACTTCTTGACGTCGACAGATTCATCGCCGACGAAGGAGAAAATCCGGTCTCCGGGGTAGATGGGCCGATACCATTCCCACGTTCCACCTGATACGAACACGTGAACGCCGCGAAACATTGACTTGGTTTGGGCTCTAATTTCCGCGGGAATCGGGTCGCCAGCCATCGGTGATTTGATGTGACCAGCTTGGGTTCCGTGGGCGATTTGTGAACCCCATCGCGTTGACTGTCCATACTCATCATCGAGGTATAACGGATTGTCGTCACCCGAACCCATGGCCCAGTTGCGAATGGCATCGGGTGTAGCGACAGAGTTGAGTTCACGCTGGTTCGAGGCGACGTTGAGGCCTAACAACAGCTTTGATCGCTCTATGTCGTGATCGGTCAACTCGTACTGGATGGCTTTGGCGAACTCCTTTTCGAGGCCTGCATCGACTTGGAGTGAGGCTGGTGTGGCGTTGGTCGTCATGGTTTCCTTGCCGCTGGGAAGCGTATGAATACAAGTAGAAAGAGAGTGGAGAGCAGTGGAGTGTTTGCCGTTCTAAAAGATTGACCTATTTTAGCCAGAAGTGTCTTGGAAGTCCCAGACGTCGCGCTTTGCTTCGGATCTGGCGTGTAACCGATAGGCGCGTGGCGATTGATAGTTGGCGGTGCGAAGTTCAGGAGTTGAAACTTGTCTGATCGAAGGGGG
>JAYUVJ010000139.1:0-14968 GCA_043754155.1 Acidimicrobiia bacterium | reverse complement strand
GTCGCAATCGAGCATCCCGACGACACGATCCGTGACGTGCTGTACCCGGTCGTTGACGAACGCACACTCCAAGACCTTGTCCGTGAAGCACGGGCCCAGGACCGGTTGTTTAACGAACGGGTCCGTACGGTGTTGCGATCATCGTATTCATCGCACTACCGCAGAATGCTCCCAGCGCTGCTAGGTGCGCTTACGTTTCGATGTAACAACATCGCGTACCGACCTGTGCTCGACGCTATCGAGCTGTTGAAACGGTACGCCGTGATGAGTGGAAAAGCCCGCTACTACGCAACCGATGACACCGTGCCGCTCGATGGTGTCGTGCCGAAAAGCTGGCATGCAGCAGTCGTTGACGAACGCGGCAGGGTCGAACGCATCCCCTATGAGTTATGTGTCCTGGTTGCGTTGCGTAACGCTATCCGCCGCCGTGAAGTGTTTGTTGATGACGCTCACCGGTGGCGCGATCCTGACCACGACCTAGCCGCCGACTTCGACACAAGCCGTGCCGTGCATTACGAATCGTTGCGTCAACCAACAGACCCGCAAGTCTTCATCAACAGCCTGCGCACACGAATGGCCACCGCGCTTACCGGCCTGAATCAGGCACTCGCTACCGATACTTGTGGTGGTGTGCGGATCGTGACGCGTCATGGGGAACCGTGGATAACGGTCCCACGCATGGAACCCTTGCCCGAACCGGTGCGGTTGGAACAAATCAAAGCCGAAGTGCAACGACGATGGGGAACCATCGATCTTCTTGATGTCTTGAAGGATTCCGATTTTCTCTGCGAGTTCACCGAAGAGTTTGTATCCACCGCGCAACGCGAAATCATCGACCGCGACATACTCCGTCGACGGCTACTCCTCACACTGTTCGCGCTCGGCACCAACATGGGCATCAAAGCCGTCGTCTCCACTGGCGAGCACGGCGAAACCGAAACCGCTCTCCGATACGTCCGCCGCCACTACGTCACCAGAGACAATCTCCGCAGAGCGATCACCCGAGTCGTCAACGCCACGTTCGATGCTCGTGATCCCCGATGGTGGGGAACCGGCACCTCATGTGCATCGGATTCGAAGAAGTTTGGTTCATGGGAATCAAACCTGATGACCGAATGGCACAACCGTTACGGCGGACCCGGCGTCATGATCTACTGGCACGTCGAACGCAAATCGTTATGCGTCTACAGCCAACTTAAAAACTGCTCATCATCGGAAGTCGCAGCGATGATCGAAGGTCTTCTTCGACATGACACTGACGTGCCGGTGGAGAACAACTACGTCGATACCCATGGCGCGTCGGTCGTCGGGTTTGCGTTCACCGAACTGCTCGGCTTCCGACTCCTCCCACGATTGAAGAACATTGGCTCGATTCGCCTCTACCGTCCCGAAGACAAACTCGAACTCAAAGAGATGGAGAAGGTATGTACACGTCCGATTCGGTGGGAACTGATCGCGCAGCAATACGACCAAATGATTCGCTACGCCACCGCACTACGCCTCGGCACAACCGACGCCGAAACAATTCTTCGACGCTTCACCCGTGGTGGACCGAAACATCCCACCTACCAAGCACTCGAAGAACTCGGCCGGGCCGTTCGCACCATCTTTGCCGCTCAATACTTGGCCGACCCAGAACTACGACGCGAAATCCACGGCGGGCTCCAAGTCGTTGAACAATGGAACTCCGGGAACGGGATCGTGTTCTACGGCAAAGACGGCGACCTCACCGGACCCGATCGAGAACACACCGAAACGTCCATGCTCAGCCTGCATCTGCTTCAGTCCGCGCTCGTGCACATCAACACGCTGCTACTCCAAGCAGTTCTCGAAGTCCCCGAATTCCACGACAGCATCGGCCCCAACGAGAAACGAGGCCTCACACCGTTGTTCTGGACCCACATCAACCCCTACGGCCGATTCCAACTCGACATGACCACCCGACTCAACCTCAACCAAGAAAGCGTCCTCTAACCATAAAAACCACTCACAGTGCTACCTTGCCGCCTGGGACACGGACGGGAGTACCGGGCCCAAAGAGTAGCTTCGGGTCGAGCGGTTGCTATTTCGCTTCCTGGTTAAGGAGTTGGGCTAAGTCGTTGGCAGCCGAGTTGGACAGCGCGTTTGATCGACGGATCAGGGCCATAGAGCGTTGTGTGAGCGGTGGTCCTTTGAGTGGCTTGAGGGGATCGTTACCCGCTTCAGCGATGTTCTTCGGCAGTACGCACCAACCGACACCCAAGCGAACCATTTGGCGAAGAACATCGGGATTGGAAGATTCGGCCACCGTGGCGATGGAGGCCCCTCGGTTTAGCAGCGCTCGTTCAATCAGTTCACGGCTTTGTGAGCCTGTTGGATAGGTTACCCATGGTCCCCAACGATTGGGCTCCCAGCTAAGCGAAGCCTTTGGTAGTCCGAATGGTGGGTATACATACATTTGCTCGGCAACCAACGGCTCGGTTCGAAAACTCGTAGGTGTACGGAGTAAAATTGGGTTGGGGGCAACCACGATGGCCAGATCAAGTTCGCCTGAAGCTACGCCCTGGGTGAGTGGGGTAGAGGAATCAACTACCAACGTGGTGGTTACGTCGGGATGTGAAGTTCTAAACGTTGCCAGAGCTGCAGCGAAGATACCCAAGGCGGCAGTGTCGATCATGCCAACGCGGAGGTGTCCCCGTTGGCCGGTCTCGAGTTCGTGAAGCCGTTGGTCGAGATCATCGGTGGCGGCAATGATCCGATCGGCTACTTCGAGAACAAGGGCTAATGCGGGGGTGGGGGTGCGGGCACGTGAGCGACGCTCGAACAGCGCGATGCCAAGGCGACGCTCAACTTCGGCAACCCCCTGGGAAAGTGCCGGCTGGCTGACCCCGAGGCGGTGGGCCGCATCCGTCCAGGTTGGCGCTCGTGCAGCCTCGCGGACATAGAGAAGCTGATGAATGGAAAGGTTGGGTAAGTCACGTAGATCGTGATCTTTCATGGTGAGGTGGCGTCAATTGACCAAATGGGGGTTTCCCGGAACATAAGACAATCTTATGATGAATGCGTTTGCCCCAAGTATTCCCTGGGTTCAGACTATTCGTCATGACATCAACCAAAACCACAATTGCTCCTGCAAAAGGCAAGCTCGGAATTCTGACCCCGGGCATGGGCGCCGTTGCCACCACGTTGTACGCTGGCGTTATCGCCGCCCGTCAAGGGTTGCAGCCACCGATTGGCTCTTTGACGCAGATGGCTCACATCCGGCTGGGTAAGCGCGAGGAAGGCCGCAATCCAAAAATCAAGGACTTTGTGCCTCTCGCAGGTCTTGACGACATCGTGTTCGGTGGTTGGGACCCCATCAGCCCCAATGCACTTGAAGCCGCACAAACCGCTGGCGTAATCACCAAAGACGATCTTGCCCCCTTGAGCAAGGAACTCGAAGGAATTGTGGCCATGTCGGCCGTGTTTGATCAGCGTTGGGTTTCCCGCCTCGAAGGCGTGCGAGTAAAGACTGGTGCCAACAAGTACGATCTTGCTCAGCAGTTAATCGTGGACATCGAGAACTTCAAAACTACCAACAACTGCGATCGCATCGTTATGGTGTGGTGCGGTTCTACGGAGGCCTACCAAGAGCCAACCGCGGTGCATGACAACATCGTATCTTTTGAAGCCGGTCTTAAGGCGAACGATCCCAATATTGCACCGTCGCAAATCTATGCATACGCAGCATTGGTAAGTGGCGTTCCATACGCAAACGGCGCGCCAAACCTCACCGTCGATCTGCCCTGCATGATTGAACTTTCTGAGCAGCGCGGTGTGCCAATTTGTGGCAAAGACTTTAAGACCGGCCAGACGCTGATGAAAACCATTCTGGCCCCAGGCTTTAAGGCCCGCATGCTCGGTCTTCGCGGCTGGTACTCCACCAACATCCTGGGTAACCGCGACGGTGAAGTGCTCGACGATCCAGAAAACTTTAAGTCAAAAGAAGTCTCCAAGCTAGGTGTGCTCGACACCATCTTCCAACCTGATCTCTACCCTGAGCTCTACGGCAACATCGATCACGTCGTCCGCATCAACTACTACCCGCCACGCGGAGACAACAAAGAGGGCTGGGACAACATCGACATTTACGGCTGGATGGGCTACCCCATGCAGATCAAGGTGAACTTCTTGTGCCGCGACTCAATCCTTGCCGCACCATTGGTTCTCGACCTTGCCTTGTTTATGGATCTTGCTATGCGCGCAGGCAAAGGTGGATTACAAGAGTGGTTGAGCTTTTACTTCAAAGCGCCACAGTCGGCCAACCCTGCAGGCCCCGAGCATGACATTTTCATTCAGCAAATAAAGCTGAAGAATACCTTGCGGGAATGGATGGGCGAAGAGGCTGTTACGCATACGGAGGCTTAGTTCTGTTCCCGCCTGCTGGGGCGGAGCTTGGCTCCTTCGCAGAGCGGCTCTTCTAGGGCTGGTTTTTGCTGTGTGAAAAGTGTTGCGGTTCTTCTTTGAAGGGCCGCAACTTTCTATTCGGGGGTGATTGCGGGTGCGTTGGCCATGGCGGCAGCGTGGGCGGCGGTGGCGGCTTCGATGGTTTGGGATCCGGGGCCGGCGTTGGTGGGGGCTTCGGTTTTGTAGGGTTGAGCGACGAGTGCTGCGGCGGTAGCGCCTACGGAGAGGGCTGTCGATGTGAGGTTGTAACCGCCTTCTAGGAAGAGGATTGTGCGGTTCCGGGTGATGGCTGCCAACCGTTGGGTCATGAGGGCGTAGTCTCCGGCGCTCAGACCTAGGCCGCCGAGTGGATCATCGCGGTGGGAATCAAAGCCTGCGGATACCAATGTCCATGTTGGCTTGAATCTATCGATGGCCTGGGCGACGATGGTGTCATAAGCACGCAGGAAGACATCGCCAGTGGTGCCTTCGGGGAAGGGGAGGTTGATGGTACCGCCCGGAGATTCAGGTCCACCCGTTTCGGTGACGTTGCCAGAGAATGGCCAGTGTTCCGAAAGTTGCGATGACACAAACAACACGTTTGGATCATTCCAGAAGATGGCCTGGGTGCCGTTGCCATGGTGGACATCCCAGTCAACAATCAATACCCGTTCTCCCCGTGCCGTGAGCGAACGGGCCACGACAGCGATGTTGTTGAATACGCAGAACCCCATAGCGCGATCAGCCAACGCATGATGACCTGGAGGTCTTACCAGGGCTAACCCTGCAGATGCCTCACCGCGTTCTACGCTTTCGACGAGCGCCAGACCGGCGCCAATCGCTTGGCGCGCGGTGTCCCACGAGCCGGGCGAGACATGAGTGTCTGGATCCAGCGCTCCTCCACCGGATAGGCACATGGCTTCAATCTGACTGATGTAGGAATCCGTATGCACCCGTTCTATTTCTTGTCGTGTTGCAAAGCGCGGTTCAACCAACGAGATGGCATCTCCAAGCTCAGCTGCCAGCAAACCGGCCCATGCTGCTTGAAGTCTCAACGCCGATTCAGGATGTCGAGGGCTAGTTTTGTGGCGGTCAAGTTCATGGAGCGAAGAGACAGCAAGCATGAAGCATGTTTAGTGCATGCTGGAGCAAACCAAAACTTTAGGTTCTTGGGGAAGTTGCAAGAAATGAAACGGCTCCAAGCCGCCGTAGTGCGAGGAAAGACCAACGAGCGACAAGAAAGACAAAGAAAGCCAAGGAAAAGCCAAGGAAAAGCCAAGAAAAGAAAAAGGCTTTGGAGTGAACGAAGAAGCCTTTTAGAGTGGTCGGTGAAACCAAACGGCCAGAGATGAATCTCGGCGAACCTATGGGACCGGAATTTGCTGGGTAATACAGTGAGGACCACCGCCACCGAAGGCAATGATGTCTCCGGGCACCCCCACAACCTCTCGATTCGGCCAGGCACCAGCGATGATGGCCAACATGTCGTCGTCGGCGGGATGTCCGGTAACCGGCACGATCACGCCGCCATTGCAAATATATAAGTTTGCATAGGGAACCGGAAGTCGTTCTCCTTCAATTTCCACGTAGGGGAGCACAGGAATATCGACAACTTGCAATGCTCGTCCGGCAGCATCGAGCGTCCCATCGAGGCATCGTCGACTGATAGCCAAACGTGTGTGTTCGGGGTCGTGAGGATCGTCACAGCCCTGCCACAAAATTTTGCCTGGCTCAATAAAGGCGGCAACGATGTCGATGTGTCCGTCGGTGTCGCGATCGTCGATGGCATAGGGAACCCAGATCACTTTAGTCACGCCAAGATACGCACAAAGTCTGTCTTCGATTTGGGCTCGGGAAAGGTGAGGATTTCGATTCGGGTGTAACAAACACTGCTCTGTGGTGACGACTGTTCCTTCCCCGTCGACAGTGATCGAACCACCCTCAAGAATCATGTCCACTGGATATCGTTGATCACCATTGTGGGCTGTCCAAAGGCTGGGGATTCGATCGTCGTCGTCATAGGGCACGTACTTGTTTCCCCAACCATTGAACGTAAAATCCAAACCAACGCGTCGCCTTGGAGCGCTGGCGGATTTTCCGTTGGCGTAGGTCGGTCCAGTTACATAGATGGGTGCCGTGTCCCTGAGCCACGCATCGTTGAGGGGCATTTCAACAATCGTGATGTTGGGATGAGCCGCTAACTCCGCTGCGCCCTCGGCATAGCGCGGCGTGGTCAGCAAGGAAACTGGTTCAAACTCGGCAATGGTTCGAGCCACGTGCGCCCATGCATGCTGCGCTTCGCGGAGCCGATTCCCCCACTGCTCGACCCGATTGGGAAACGCAATGACGGTGCGTTCATGTGAAGCCCACTCGGCAGGCATGGAAAGGCCCACAAGCTCATCCGGACCGCTCTTTGACTCGGTCACTTGGTTTCCAATTGAGGTCACACAGAAAGCCTAGGAGACAGCAACGTGCTCGTTCGCAATCACTTCCGTCACCGCTGATTTCTGTGAAAGTTGTGGGTGCATTACTCCGTGGCGCCGCTATCGAATCGTGATGGCGGAAAGTGACTCGGCCATCATCCGTCGACGAATAGCCACTAGTGCCGGGGGTAGACGTTTTGTGGAACTTGGGTCAGAAGGTGCAGGGTTGAAATGATCTAATGGTTTTGCTTCGTGATGCCCACTGCGTTCAGCTATCGCTGCACGTCGTTGACCAAGAGATCTTTGCGACAACCATCCGAGTCCAACAATTAGTAAAACGATCCCAACTTTCGTCAATAGTAAGCGTCCATAATTTGTTGACGTTAGCGCCGTTACAGCGCCGGTTTGGCGCACCCCGTTGAGTATTCCCGATATGACCAAAACGGCTACCGACCAAAACGCAAGAGTAGAGAACCGTTCAATGAGGCACAAAACTTCCTCCGTCGTCGGCTCAAGAGGCTGATTTGGTTTGGGTTTTTTTGTGTGTCGAGATCCTGTGCGCTGAGGTCCTTGGTTGCTGGCATGTGCGGTCGTGCGGGCTCCCGAGGTCGCGGCCAACACGAGTACGAGCACCCCAATCCACGATGAAGCGGCGCCAATGTGCAAACCGGTTTCGATAGCACCGAGAAGCCTCCAACGCCCCGTTGCACCATGGCCAATGAACGTGCTCAAACCCAAGATGACGCCAGACAACCCTACCAACGCAGCTCGGTCGGTAGCGCTGCAAATCTTGGCGGATGCTTTTCCCTTTCTATTTGCGAGTTTTCCCGGATTGCTCGGCTCCACGGAGGTGCCATCTCCCCATGATGCTGTGCGGTCCGAAACGAGAGTGGAGAGTATTCGCAGTAGCAGAAACCCGAGGGTCACCATGGCTACGGAACGCAGTATCATCGAGCGACCTACGCTGCTAGAAATCGTGTCACCGAGCAGGTTTCCGTCGCTTAGACCCCCAAACCCCTCCCCGGCGGCGTAGGGGCCAAACGTAACAACGGCGACGAGCCCGGAGAATCCAGCAACAGTCGCGGCAATGTTGAGGAGTTTCGAAACCCTAAGGTCGTTCCCCGGTGCATGCGTGCGTAGGAACAACACGTATGAGACTCCGCCAAGAAGTAACAACAATGAGGCAAAATTCAGCGCGCGTGCGATAGCCATCGTGAGGCTCAGCGCAGGATCGGCTTTTCCATTGGTGAGAAGTTCACGCGCGAGTTTCGCGATGACGGCCTGATTGCCGCTCGAACCAACACGAAACGTGAACGCACCACGAATAGGGTGCCCGTCCTCCGAAACGGCCCGCCAAGAAACAACGTACGCACCACTACGAAGTGGAGGAATCGCAACGGAGACAGTATTGGCTTGACGAACTTTAGAACCAAACCTGGGTTTCTGGGCGCCGATGCGTTCCGCTTGTTCGTTCAGAATTCGCACGCCACCGGTAGGCACCGAGATGCCCTGATCGAAAGTAATAGTTACCTCCTTCGGTGACCGTGCAACGGTCGACCCGGCTTCGGGCGAAGTAGAGGAAACCGACGCGTGGGCATTAGCGACTGTCGGCCACATAGTCGCGCCAAAAAGTACAAGCGCTATCGCTACGAGCAGTTTGGAAACGACCAAACCAACGTTGCCGAAGCGGCGGCTTTTCTTTCCAAACATGCATAATCCTTAGGAGTCGAACTTCGGCTCACGAAACAAGCTCTAATTGCGGCGTCATTATCTTTACCGTTGGCAGAGCGCTATTGGTTCCTCGTAGAACCAACGAATCTTTTCAGCGGGAATCGTGCCCCCATGTGGCAACTGATAGTTGTCGGAACTGAGGTCCAATTGGTCAATAGAAGGCGTCATGTCGAATTGTTAAGAGGTCCAACGCTACTTTTCGGCAGTGCATGCCAGCTCAGCGCATGCGGGTACCACGTTTCCAAACTGCTATGACTTCATAACGCTCGTTAAGTCCAACGATGTCTGCCGGTGAGCCAACAGCCAATCGGCCGACAGTACGGTCCAATCCAAGAGCCACTGCAGCAATGAGTGATGTCGCCTCAAACGCCTGGGTAATCTCTGTCCCCCAAGAAATTGCATTACGAAGGGCGAGATCCATAGTGAGCGCGCTGCCAGCGAGCGGCGCCTCAGAAGTCATTAGGCGTACGACGCCGTTTTGTTTGATCACGTCCTGTGACCCCAGCTGGTAGTGCCCGTCGGCCTGGCCAGTTGCACTGATCGCATCTGTTATTAGTACCCATCTCCCATTCCCAGCAGTTCGAGTTAAAGTTTGAAACATTGCCGGACTAAGGTGGTTACCGTCGGCAATAAGTTCACAGATGAGTTCTGTATTGGTAAGCATACCGAGGGTAGCTGTTGGGTCTCGGTGATGCAACGGCGGCATGGCGTTGCAGAGGTGCGTGGCAATTCGCGCGCCCGCTGCAACGGCCTCTTCTACCCTGTGAGCATCGGCATTGGTATGTCCAATGGCCGCTCTTGCTCCGTGGTGGGTGATTTGTTTGATTGCATCGATAGCCCCGGGAAGTTCAGGGGCAATCGTTACCTGGCGAATGGTTCCCTGCGCTGCATCAAATAACTCATCAATTTCTAAAGCGTTGGGCTTACGCAACCATCGAGGATCCTGGGCTCCGCAGCGAAGCTCGCTCAGATAGGGGCCTTCGAGATGAATCCCGGCGAGCACTCCCTCCGAAACCAAGGGTGCCAGTGTCTCACAGGCAAGAAGGAGTTCTTCGTGAGGCGCCGTCACGAGGCTGGCTATGACCGATGTTGAGCCATGCTGAGCGTGAAATGCCGCTGCGGTTCGAGCCTGGTCAACATCACCCGAAGGAAACGAGCCACCCCCTCCGCCATGGCAATGCATATCTACAAATCCAGGAACCAAAAAGGCAATACCGTCTGCACGCGTATCAAGGACCGGTTGGTTGACATCAATTCGGTTGATCCCAACAATGTGGCCGTCGGTCGCAGTCAGGGTTGCATCCTTCAGCCAAAACGATGGGCCAACGCCCGACGAAACAAGCACCCGAGCAGCGGACAGGTTCATGCGTTACCAAGCGAAGAAGCTGGGCTTGGATGTGGACCTTCGTCCTTGGCTTCTTGCAAAAGTTCAAGCTGCAAATTGAGTGCTTTAGTAGAGAGCTGAATCTCAAGCACCGACGCAAGTACAGAGATGGCCATGGCCACCAATCCGCCTACGAAAAGCGCACCTCCGAACCGAGCGCCGGTGTAGATCGCGCCCATTGACAGTAGACACAACAACATCGAAAAGGTCGCCGTGGTTTGCATGAAACGAATCATGTTGACCCGTTGACGCAAAACGCGAATTTGGGCTTCGATCCGCTGATGAGGCTTGTCTTGCCACTCACTCAAAAGGTTTCGAATCAAGCTTGCTAGCGCCAAATATCTATTGGTATAGGCCAACATCAGAAACGATCCGGCAGGAAACACCAAAGCGGGCGTGTTGAGTTCGAGAGTCACCTCTCCATGCTTAGCGCTGAACCCGTCGATACTCTGGATGCTTCCCTACGTTTTGGGTAACGGCTCTTCGACGGATCCGTCGCACGCCTGCGTTTGGGTTTGTGTTTTGAGGACCGGAAGGTTCTTGTTGGCGCAAACTCGCACAGGAGGTATTGCGCTGGATAGGGTCATGACGAAGACAGGCCGCAGGCGCGCCCCGCATCGTTACCAGGAGAATCATGAGTTCAGACCAGATTGTTACCCATCCCACTGCCCAGTCTGGTCGCTTGGCCAACAAGGTCGCCATCATTACCGGCGGGGCTCGAGGGCAGGGCGAATCAGAAGCCGGACTGTTTGTTCAACACGGAGCGACCGTAGTGATCACTGATGTGCTTGAAGCAGAAGGCATGGCTACGGCTGCTCGACTTGGTTGCACCTTCTTGCGCCACGATGTCACCCAAGAAGACGATTGGGCTGCAGTAGTCGCCACCACCTTGGAGATGCACGGCCGATTCGATGTGTTGGTAAACAATGCCGGAATCTTTCCGGTTGGCGGAGTTTTGGACACCACCCTTGCGGCTTGGGAGCGAGTGATTGCGATCAATCAAACCGGAGTGTTTCTTGGAATGCAAGCCGCCGGTCGACATATGGTCACGCAACGCGCAGGATCCATTATCAACATTTCCTCGATTGCTGGGCTGCAAGGCACACCGGGTTTTCATGGTTACGGTGCCTCGAAATGGGCCGTGCGGGGAATGACCAAATCGGCGGCTAAGGAATTTGCAGCGTTCGGCGTGCGGGTCAACTCGGTGCACCCCGGAATCATTGACACGCCGATGCTGCAAACCTTTGAGGAAATCAGCCCTGAGATTCGCGGTGCTGTTGTTGGGCGAATTCCTAACGGTCGAATAGCCGAAGCGCTCGATGTCGCCAACTTGGTGCTGTATCTGGCGTCGGATGAATCGAGCTATTCGACCGGCTCAGAGTTTGTGGTCGATGGCGGCTGGACGGCCTAGCTGCCCATACTGAAGAGAAGTTTTCCTTCTGCTGGCAGGTAGTGGTGCGGCGCGCATCTCTCCCCTACATTTGCGGGGTCGCGCTTAGCTGCTCGACTTTGACGAGAGGCTCCTGTGGCAGACGAATTCAACGAGGAACTGCTCGCCGGCGAATCAAGCTGGGGTAGGCCCAATGAGCGCACGCGATTTGTTGATGTGGTGCTGGTGCGGATTTGTCGAGCGATGGATGCCGTTGCGATTGCCGAACTGAATGGCAAGCGTGCGCGCAAACGCCTGCTGGTCATCGAATCAGAGATGGAGAGCGAGCTGCAGTTTGAGTTCTCTGGTGACGGCCGTTGGCGTTTTGTTGTTGGCAGCTGGGCCGACGGTGGTCGCTTGCAAGAGTCAAAGCTGCTGCGTCCTGCGATTCGAGGTATCGCCAGGGCTGCTCGGCCAAACCATCCGTCCGTTATGGGTTCTCTTTTGCGTGATGCAGAATTACTTTGCGCACAGAATATTGCCATTCTTGGTGCTGCTTCGCCCTCAACGAGCAGTGGCTCTGAACCTGAATCCGTCGATACGTTGTTGGCTCGTAACTTTGGATTTTCCCCTGCCGATGTTGAGGCGCTTCGTGGCTTGGGTGATCCAACCGATGTGGGTGCAGGCACAACGCTCATGATGCGCGGTTCAGCGGGGCGCGAATTGTTCTTCCTGCTCGATGGAGTGGTGGCCGTTGATGTGAAAGGCAAAGAAGTTCGCCTCGGCCCGGGCAGCGTAATTGGCGAAACGGCCATTCTCACAGGAGAACCGCGCTCCGCCACCGTTCGTTGCACCACCGATGTGGCGTTGTTAGCCGTCCCTGAAAACAACGTGAGCCGTCTGCCACCATCCGCAGCAGCATTGCTCGGACAGCGTGTAAACGCGTAACCGAATAGAGCGGCTCCGCTGCGCTGAGCTAGCGGAGATGGCGGAGATGGCGGTTCAAGAATTCCACTTGCAATAGCAGAAGATTTTCAGCGACTGCTTCTTGGGGGGTCATATGGGTGACGCCGGAAAGTGGGAGTACTTCGTGGGGTTTACCGGCTGCCAGGAGGGCGCTCGAGAATTGGAGCGTATTGGCGACCACGACGTTGTCATCAGCCAAACCGTGCACGAGCATCATCGGTCGTGTGAGTTTGTGGGCGCGGGTGAGCAGGGAGTTGGCATCGTAGATTTCCGGATGGTCGATGGGGTTGCCCAAATAGCGCTCTGTGTAGCCCGTGTCGTAGAGCCGCCATTCAGTTACTGGCGCGCCCACCACCGCACAATGGAATACATCGGGTCGTTCCAAAACGGCGAGTCCGGCCAGGAATCCACCGAAACTCCAACCGCGGATCCCCACTCGGGTGAGGTCAGCCTGGGGGATCAATCTTGCTGCCTGGTGCAGGCCAATAATTTGGTCCTCCAAAACGCCCATAGCCAAATCGCCCTTGACCGCTCGTTCGAAGTTTGGCCCCAAGCCGGGGGTTCCGCGTCCGTCGACGACCACGACAACGAATCCCTGATCGGCAAACCATTGACTGGTGGTGTGGGCATTGCGGGCTTGCACTACACGTTGGGCGTGGGGGCCACCATAGGGATCCATAAGGATAGAGAACGTAGTGCGGTCTTCTGCCTTGGCTTTGCGGTCACCGGGTGATCCGGGGGACGGTAGGAATGCTACGCAGTTGAGTGCCTGGGCTCCGGCACGAAAGAAGATCGGTTTGGGGTTGACCAGGGCGATTTCTGCCACGGTTTCCACCATGTGCTGTGTGGTGCCCTCGACCGCTATTCGATGCTCTGCGCGCGTACGATTAATGCTCACGGAGCGGATAACCCGCACCGCACCGTTTGCACTTGTGGCCATTACATCGTGAATGCCAACGTCGGCACCACCGGCCACGAGGGTGAGGCCCGTTCCATCGAGCTTCACGGTAAATACCGAAACGGCCCCGGGATCTGCGTCCGCGAGATTGATCTGTGCACCTAACAGTGTTTGACTCGCGTTGGCTGTAAAGGTCACGTGCGTCTCGGTAACGTTGACAACGCGACGAACCTGCAAGTTTGCTGGGGTAATGGGCCTACTTGTCCTATCATCGTCCTGCACAGCAAGGTACTGCGTTCCTTCCGGACCGACGCCATCACCTTGGGTGCCAACGCTCGAAGCTCCTGCTGGCGTTGCGCTTCCGAGGTGTCCGATTTCGGCGTGAAGCAATCGGTTGTCGCTGAGGCGAATCGGGGTACCTGGGCATCGTTCGATCCAAGCTTCGTCGGTTGCGGTGCTCAACGTTCGTATGGCTGCCGTTTGTGGATGAATGTCCGCGGTGATCTGGCTTGTTTGTTCGCGGTTCATCCATACAGCGGTGCAACCGGTCTCGGTCCAGGTAGCGTGCACGAGGTATGGCCACAGCTGGTGATCATCAGCTCCGTTGGGTGTTAGGTGTACTGATTGAATTTGAGTGGCAACAATACCTGTGGTTAGCGTTTGGGAGACGGGTAACAACGCAAGTGTGACGATGGCGTTAGCGGTGCCAGCGGCGGGGTACCGATGCGAAACTGGCGTGGCCGAGGGGTTTGCGGGATCAGCAATCCACCACGTTTGCACCGGCGAGTTATCAACGCGAGCGGCCAATATCGATTGAGAATCCGGTGACCACCAAAATCCTCGATAGCGATCAAACTCTTCAGCGGCGTTGAAATCGGCAATGCCCCACGTGACGTTTTCATTGTCATCGGAGGCCACGACAACCGAATGTACCGAGCCTTGCACGGGAGCGTCATCGGCCGAAGTGACGTACAGCCTCCGATCGGCGACGAAAGCCACGAGGTTTCCATCGGGCGAAAGTCGCGGATCGAAAGGGCCTTCGGGGGTAGTAAGTGTGCATAGTGGCGTTTGATTGGTGAGGCTGATGGTGTGGAGCGATCCGCCGAGCGCGAATACTGCCTTCGTGTAATCACGATCCACGTCGTACGAAGTGATGCCGCTCGACGTTTCTCGCATGCGTTCTCGTCGGGCCCGTTCCTCGGGGGTCAACGGTGTACCGCCTACGGTGGCGCTATCAGCGGTGGGATCAAAGACGCACCGTTCGATCCAGCCGCCCTGGCCCGAGCGCTCCAAAACGTAGAGCCGGTTCACTGCATCGTTGCTTGATCCCGAACGAAGAAACACGATTCGCCGTCCATCGGGGGAAGCCTGAAAGCTTCGAGGCTCGCCTAAGGAAAACCTGCGGGTTCGGGCGTACTGGCGGGGAAAGGTGTCGACCTCTTTGGGGCTTGGATGGTTGGTTGCAGGCGTGCTTGCGGATTCCACCCTCCGACATTGCCACAAACGGCCGATCAATTCAGTTCAATTCGAACAGGCTGACTGACTGAGTTGATACTGATTGTCATTGGCGTCTCTGCAAACGAACTCGCTGTTGCCTAACGTCCTGCACCGATTCGCAAAGGCGCAGCTGTGGCTGGGAGTTAGCGGTGGCGGATTCCGGTGATGAGGGAGATGATGCGTTCGTCGGAGGCGAGGAGACCTTGGCGTTGCAGCATGACGGCACCGGCCAGGGAGGCGCTGCCGGTTTCGTCGGCGTCGGCTGGATCCTCGCCGCTGGAGGCCAACTCATTCGC
>JAYUVJ010000138.1:0-2328 GCA_043754155.1 Acidimicrobiia bacterium | reverse complement strand
TGAACAAGCACCGACAGGGTTTTCACGACCTTCAAATCGAGTGAGTCCAAGCGCTCGTTCGAGCCGGGTAAGCGCCGAAGGTTCCTTTGCGCTACCCGCTACACTTCGGAAATCTGCTCCTCGCCAAGTGAGTCCGGGTAGCCGAATTTCGGCAAGTGCCTCCCGTGGCGCAGATCAATCCGGCGACCATGATCAACGTGCTTCACCCGGTACTGCTCGCGCTCGGGCAAGGCGTGCTGCACCGGCGGCGATGCTCGGAAACAGTATTGGGAAACCCGAGGGCACGCGTCTGCGTACGTCAGCCGTGCCCGCGTATGGTCGAAATGCTGGTCAAACTGCCAGCCAGCCAGGGGTTCAACCAACCTCTCGTGCTCGTAGCTATGCAACGAATGGTTCACTAGCCCTGGCTGAACCAGAATTTGTCCAACGCCCCAACCCTCGGCCCCATGGTGAAGCGAAAGTGACTCGACCATCGCTACGCGTGTTGAGCGGTGGCAAAGTGGTTGGAAACACCCGGAAAAAAGTTCTTGGTGCGCTAATCATCGTGGCTCTGGTAACGATTGCATTTGCGGCAGTGTTCATGCATGCCAGCCTTGCGCGAACCCAATTGGGCATTGACAAACTTAACGTTGAGATTACTCAGGCCGAACACATGAATCAGCGTCTACGCGTGCAGGTCGCCAGTCTGGAAGCTCCGGATCGAATTGTTGCCGTGGCTCAAGAACTTGGTTTGGAACCACCAAAAATCGTTCGCTTTCTCCCTACAGCAGCTCCAATTGCGTTGGCCGCCACACGGATAGTTCGCTAAGCGGTGGCTCGATTTACCATGACGCCAGCGGGTGTTCGCGCGTCACATCGTTTGGCTCCGTTGCCATCCCGAAACCGATCCATCACAGCGCCTGCCAGCGTCAGCCGCAGGACTCTTGAGCGGAGAGCGTTTGCTCGCCGACCTCGGAGTGCGCCCGCAGGCCATTCGACTCTTCGCTCAAGTCAGTATCAACGTGGCGGCCGTACAGGCGGACCGCAACGGGGAGTCAAGCCGCCTCGCAAACCTAAGAGCGCCCAACCGGCGCGTCACGACGAAACCGGACGAGTAACCCGAACCCGCCACGGTCTTCTCACTCGTAGGCCTTTGCGCCACTATCGAGGCATCACTTTCGTTTGGCTAGTTGTTTTTGGCATTATGGCGCTTCAGATCTTTAGCCTTCAAGTACGAAACCGAACTTCACTTGTTGCCCTCAGCAAAAAACAACGAACACATACCATTGTGCTGACGGCTGAACGCGGGGATCTCCTTGATCGTTTTCACGTGCCCTTAGCCATCAGTGTGCGCGAATGGCGCCTTATCGGTGATCCTAAAACTGCCGCAGCCGATACAGTGAACACTGCGGAGTTACTTGCTCCAGCGATTGGCTTCAATCCGGAATGGATCAAATCTCGCTTGCAACGCTCCGGTCGCTACGTTGTGTTGGCCCGCGGACTTGACGACGACATGGCCACCAAGATTCGCGCACTAAAACTACGTGCCATTTCTCTGGAACAAGAACAAAATCGAATCTATCCGTCGGGCGATCTCGCCCGATCGGTGCTCGGCCGGGTAAACCGCGCATCGGGAATTGGAGAAACCGGATTCGAAAAGTTGTACGAGCCCAACTTGAAAGGCGAGCCGGGGGAGCTGCTCGTAGAGCGCAATGCCCGCGGTCAGCAAATACCAGCAGGGCTCAACCGAATTATTCCTGCAGAAAACGGCACCAACATCGTGCTCACACTCGATAGCTCCCTCACCTACGCGCTCGAAGGGATGACCGCACAAGCAGTGGGTTCCACTGGTGCGAAATCAGGCATGACCGCCATTGCCGATATCGCCAGCGGTGACATCGTTGCGCTCTCCAATATGCGCACCAATTCCTCTGGCCAAGTATTTCCCGCCGAGGACAATTCGGCGCTGGTTTCGGTCTACGAGCCCGGCTCCGTAACCAAGGTCATCACCATCGCTGCGGCGCTGGAAAACAAGGTGGTGAACCCCAATACTCGTTTAAATGTTCCTGACCGCATGCAGGTGTCGGATCACAACTTTAAAGACGATGAACCGCACAAAGAAGCCATGCTCACACCAGGCGAAATTCTTACTAACTCCTCGAATATCGGCACCATCAAAATAGCGCAGGCTCTCGGTCGCAAACAGATCGACCGCTACATGCGAGGCTTCGGTCTCGGACTCAAGACCGGTATCAATTTCCCTGGTGAATCCGCAGGCATCCTTCCGCCGCTGAAGCAATGGACGGGTACTTCAATCGGCACCGTTCCCATCGGTCAAGGACTCGCAGT
>JAYUVJ010000137.1:0-2773 GCA_043754155.1 Acidimicrobiia bacterium | reverse complement strand
CAATCGACCGCGCTGGTCACCGTTCGCAATGTTGCACCGTCGATCCCTCCCCTGACTCCCATAACCGCATCCGAAGGACAATCGATCAGCACTACATGGACAGCTTCGGACCCCGGTCTCAACGATGCTCTCTCGGCCATCATCAACTGGGGGGACGGTACTTCGGCCACCGTACCTGCGACAACCCAAACGGGTGCAATCCGTTCCTTTACCGCCGCCCATACCTTCCCCGATAACGCCACCTACAATGTTCGCTTAAAAATTTCCGATGGACTCGTCGACGTGAGTTCAACCACCACTGCCACGATCACCTCGGTTGCTCCCGCCTTCACCATAAGCAACCAAACGGCGGTCGCGGGTCAACTCTTAACGTTGCCCTCGATTTCCGTTTCCGACCCTGGCTTTCCATCCGTGCTTGGTACCGTTGAGACCTTCACCGCCACGATCCTTTGGGGTGATGGCACCCCCTCGCAAAGCATCCCCATCAGCAATTTTGTCCCCGGCAGTACCGGTTTCCCAACGACCGCAAAACTCTCTGCTTCCCATACGTTTGCCACAACCGGTTCCTTCACAGCCTCGCTAACGGTTTCCGACGACGATGGTGCGAGCTCGACCAAGAATTTCACTATTGCCGTCAATCCTGCAACAAACCCAGACGCTTGGCTGCCCATCTTAAATTTCGATCGCGATGGTTTCGGAAACATCATCCCAGCCGGAACGATCATCAGCAATCAATGGGCCAACTGGGGCGTTCACATCGCTTCGACGGCTCCATCCAAAAACCCGCCGATGATCTTCAATTCATCTGCACCGAAATCCAAGGATCGAGATCTCGGCTCTCCGAATACCGCATTCGGTGGACCTGGGATCGGAAGCGCTGGCGCTTCCGGCCAGACCGCCAACAAAACCGATCTGAAGAACATTCTGATCCTCTCGCAAGATGGCGATAGCTCGGACGAAGACGACGACAACGAGTCTGACCGAGACGACGACGAGTCTGACCGAGACGACAAGTCAGACCGAGACGACGACGGGTCAGACCGAGACGACAACAGGACTGGCGGAACGTTTGTCTTTACCTTTGATCACTCTGTCATGATCGACGATGTGAAACTGCTCGATATCGACGCCGGAGAAACAGCCACCCTGCGATGGTTCAACGCAGCCGGAACCTTGATCGCACAATCCACTGTCAATGGCATCGGGACAGGCAATGGCCTGCATACCGCAGCCATCAACGCGAGGGGGATTTCCAAACTCGAAGTCCAACTCTCCGGCAGTGGGGCCATCACCGAAATCATCTTCTGCCGCGACCTGCTGCCATCCAACTCCATTCAAATCGCTGGCCCACCCACCGTGCGCGAAGCATCCACCTACTCCCTCAATCTCAACCGCAATGGAAATTTGATCAACCAGTGGATCGTCAATTGGGGCGATGGTACCTACAACACTTACCCTGGCAACACAACCAACGCACAGCACACATTCGCCGATGGTCCTGCCTACACCTCCATCCTGGCTTACGGCCTATCCGCCTCGCACCATGTGTTTGCATCCCGTGAACTCACGCTCGCAATCGAGAATGTCGTTCCAAAACTGACGATCAGCGGTAATGCGAACGCCGAGGTAGACACCACGTACACGCTCAACCTATCGAAATTCGATCCAGGCACCGATACCATAGCCGGTTGGCTGATCGATTGGGGAGATAGCACTCCCAATCAATCGCTCGCTGGCAACCCTTCATCGGTGACACACACCTTCGCTCGCCGTGGCAGCTACAAAGTTCTCGCACACGCATTCGATGAAGACTACAACGGCCCACGCCATACCAATAGCGGCTCCCTCCTGGAAATCGTTGCCAGAGGGAACGAAGGAAGCGAAAACTTCGAGCTGCTCATCGACAACACCGTCGTCCAAACCTGGACGGCAACCAAAGCACTCCAAACCTATTCTTACCGTGCTCCCAATCCGATCGCCCCCAACCAAGTCAAAATTCGCTTCACCAACGACTTGTACGATCCATCCCGCAATTTCGATCGCAACCTCAACGTCGATCGACTCGTGATCAACAACCAAATCTTCGAAACCGAAGCCACTGACGTCTATTCCACCGGCACTTGGAAACAAGCCGATGGACTGCAGCCAGGCTACCGACAAAGCGAATCGCTAACCAACAACGGTTACTTTCAATTCGACAACGATGCCAACAACGGTACAACCGTGCAAATACGCGCTGGGGGCGAAATGGGTGGCGAACAGTTCCAGCTTTCCATCGGTGGAACGGTCGTAGGCACCTACACCACGACCACCGCCTTCAAAAACTTCACCTACCAGTCTTCTCGCATCATCGCGCCCGATCAAGTTCGCATCGCGTTCATCAATGACTTGTACCAACCCAACAACCATATCGATCGCAACCTGCAAATCGATTGGATGGCACTCATCAACGGCTCCACTAGCCAGCGTTACCAAACCGAAGACCCAAGTGTCTACTCTACTGGGACCTGGGCTCCTGGCGATGGCACCGTGGCTGGCTACCGAATGAGCGAATGGTTGCATTCCAACGGCTATTTTCAATACGCTGCCACCCGTACCAATTCCCCTTTCGCTACCGAGTGGATATCCAACACGTTGACGGTAACGGTAAATGGCGAGGAAACGAAATGCCTGCCGACCATCGACTTCGATCGCGCGGCCAATAGCACTGCGTTGACGGCCGGTACGCGCATCACCAATCAGTTTGCATCCCTCGGCATGACCGTCTCGACCA
>JAYUVJ010000136.1:0-21060 GCA_043754155.1 Acidimicrobiia bacterium | reverse complement strand
CGGATTCCGCCGGCAATGAGGCTGTCAAAGTTTGGCTTGCCAACAATTTTGGCGATAATGCCACCGATGATGTCATCAGTGAAGGCGCCAATGACTTTGCCAAAGGCACCGGCCAAAATGACCGCGACAGCCAACTCAAGCAAACTGCCTTTGAACAAGAACTCTTTTAACTCTTTTACCACGGTGGGTCCCTCCAGGGCTGGGTAGTGAAACCGGATCACCTGTGTGAGCGGCGTCAATCCAGACGTTAGAACGCTGTAATAGTCGCGTAAAGGTAAGTGAAGAAGTTTCCCCAGTGCGTCTGCTGGTTGGCTACTTTTTAGGGAATTTGCGCACTTCCGAAACATACTGGCACCCGGCCATTAAGAATTTATTGCTCTTGACCAGCACAAATTGCGTGACTTATCGTTGTATTTTGCGGAGATTGCAGATTTGGGTAGTGTTGGCACCTTCGTTTTGTCCCGGGCCCTTCAGCGTTTCGCACGCCCCCAACGACCACCGATCACCGTTCACCGATATCCGCCGCCGAACTTCCGCTGAGATTCGCCGGCATCGACTCAACAAGATCCACCGCAACCTGTGGCCGTCAGCCCGTCTTCGTTGAACATCTCACCCCCAAACAGGTCCCTTTCAACGCAACCCGGCTGCCCCCGCGAGCATGTTCGCACCACGCTCAACTCGGCCAACTCCCCTGCCGATACCTGATCATTAGAGTTTCCGCCTGGCTGCCCCCCTGGGAATTTGGCCAGACCAACCGACAGGAGGTCGCCTTGCGCAACCACACCGCCAAACCAGCTGTATTTAACAACGCAAGTTCGTCAACATCAGTTACGCCGAACACATCACATTCGTCCGGTTCGTCAGGTTCATCACGTTCGTCACGTTCGTCTGGACGGTCCCAGCACACACATCCTGCGAATCCTTCTACGTTGCGTCGAATCTCTAATTCGGCCCGGCCGCTCACTTCGCTTGCCGGCTTCATTGGGTTGGCCAGTCTTGCCATCATGGCCCCTTCTGTCCTGGCTGCAGAGCCCAGCGCTCTTCCCCAGGCGTACTCGGCGAAGATCGTCGACACCGCTTCTCTTTCTTTGGCTTCGGTAACGCCTGTCGTGTCGCTGTTGCCCGTTCCGAGCACGAAGCCTGATCCAGTTGCCCCGGCTCCGGCGGTGCCCGTTGTAAAAAAGAAGAAGGCGAAGAAGTTGGTGGTTCCTACGACCACTGAATCTCCAATCGACGAGGAGGCCTTAGCGTTGCCGGTCAGCAACCTCAAGCTTTTGAAGGCTCCCGATGCCAAAGCCCCCGTGGAAACCGCCAAGGAAAACACTTCGGATTCGAGCCTGGATGCAGCATTTGCGGCCCTTCGAAAATGTGAATCGGGCGGGAACTACAAGACCGCAACCGGCAACGGGTATTACGGGGCATACCAATTCGATCCGCGAACCTGGCGGACGTTGGGTTATTCGGGTCTGCCCAGTGACGCAGCGCCGGAGGTCCAAGACGAGGCGGCCCGCAAACTCCTCGCCAAAGCCGGTTGGGGTCAGTGGCCCGCTTGCAGCCGGAAACTTGGCCTTCGGTAGCTCACAACTCGGGCGGGCTTTTTACCCAATCTCTCCAACTTCGACAGTGAGAGCTAGTCGAATTGGATAGGTCATTTGGCCTGGATCCGTGGTTAAAAACTATCTCGATGCTACGCTTCGTGGTTGACGACTACACTCAGTGGTGAACTTTGGTTCAGGCGATCTGTCTGCACCGCAGCTCAGAGTTGTACACGTTTGCACGGAGCCGCCATGGAGAACGCCGCAAAACCTGAAAGTCAGCGCCTCAGCACCGTAAGCCCAACTTCGGGCGATGCGGTCTCGTTGGCATTGCTTACATCGGCGTTCCGCAATCAAGGGAACGGGAGCCGGTTCGACGATTTGGCAGTCTCCGTTTCCGAAGCGCTTATGGCTGGTTTGGCTGACCGATGCTTAGTTTGGATGATCTCGCCCGGCGGCGTTCGTACCCGCTTAGCTACCCCTGTTGTCGAGGCCGATCGTGCTTGGCGGCCCACTGTGGCCCCGGTTGCGCAGGTGTTGGCGGCAAAGCGCACGATTGAGATGGGCGTCGTCGAGGATTTGTATGGGCGCGAGGAAAGTACAACGATGCGGGTCACGGGTTCCGAGCCCGTGGTTCGAGCCTTTGGTCGGTTCATTCCTGTGGCCCATGGTGGCGATGTGGTTGCGGTGCTTGGTGCGATTCGCAATCCTGGCCGTGCGTTGTTTACCGCGAATGATCGTGCCATTTTGGACAGTGCGGCGGAGCGTCTAGAGGCCGCCTACGCAATTTCCTATGCGAACGAACAATTGGCTTCGCGCAAAGCGCCAGGGCTCATGCACGGGCAAGGTCTCTTGCTGGCCGACGATCTCTTGACTCGTTTGGGTGCCATTTCGGGTGATGTGTTGTTCAGGCATTTGTTTCGCGGTGGCACTGAATATGTGAGCGCTGGCGTGTTTGCATCACTTGGTTACACACCCGAAGAAGTGATGAGTGATGCATTGTTGTTAGACCGGCTCATTCATCCCGATGATCGTCACGTGCTGTACGACATTATTGGCAACCCCGAACTTGCTGACAGTCCGCTGCTGATTCGCATGGTCCGTCGTAACGGCCAACTATCGTGGCAGTTAATACGTGCACTTGCCATTGTTGATAGTGAAGATCGCGTACTCGGCATAGAGGGTTTCGCTACCGACGTTACGGCCATGAAGCAAGCCGAGGCCGAGCTCAGCCACCAGGCTCGAAGCGATGCACTCACTGGGTTGGCGAACCGTTTGAACTTCCGTGAATCCACCTCGCGTGCCTTGGCCCGCATTGAGCGTCATCCTGGCATGATGGGTGTGTTGTTCCTCGATCTTGACGGCTTCAAACTGGTGAATGACACGCTGGGTCATGCTGCTGGTGACAACGTGTTGCAACAGGTTGCCGAGCGCTTGCGCAAAGCGATTCGTCGTGAAGACATGGTGGCTCGTTTGGGGGGCGACGAGTTTGCAGTACTGCTAGTGGAGCTACGTAACGAGGGTGAAGCCACGGCTACGGCTCGTCGTATTCTTGAGGCACTAGAAGTGCCGATCGTGGTGTCTGGAAGCATGGCGGAAATTTCCACCGGCGTGGGTATTGCCGTTACTACCTCGGGCACGATTACTCCCGATGAGCTCATCAACCGAGCCGACGTTGCCCTGTACCAAGCAAAGCGTTCTGGTCGCGGTCGCTGGCAAGTGTACGAGGGTGCTAACGGATCAGCTTCTACGGCCCAAAACACGCTCCTTGCTGTGCCACTTGAGCCAACGCCAGCCACCCAGTCACGTCCGATGATTACCGAGGGCTTGTTACGCTCCGCGCTAGCAGCGGGCGAATTCCGGGTGCACTACCTGCCAGAAATTGATACGCGTACAGGCAGAGTTTCCTCGATCGAAGCCTTGGTTCGTTGGCAGCATCCCGAGCTTGGTTTGTTACCAGCCTCGGCGTTCATTCACGAGCTGGGTGACATGGATGTGCTCCACCCACTCGGCGATTGGATCATGCGGGTAGCGGCCAAACAGGTCTTGTTGTGGCAGACGCGATTTGAAGTGCCGATGGCTCTGTGGGTGAACATTTCGGCCAACCAGCTCGGAAAGCCAGGTTTTGCCGAATCGGTTCTCGCCACCTTGGCCAGTGTGGGTTTTGCGCCACGTGATCTTGGTTTGGATATCCCAGAGCTGGCACTCAATGGACTCGATGCCCACCACGATGTCGCCGTAGCTACGTTACATAAGGCTGGCGTGCGTTTGGCCGTCGACGATTTTGGTTTGGGTGCCGCTTCGTTACGCACGTTGCGGCGCCTACCCATTTCGCAAATCAAGATTGATCGCTCCCTTATCGACGACGTTGACCGCATCGGTGGTGGCGACGATGAGTTGGTGCAACTAGCGATCAAACTCGCCGGTTCACTCGGCGCCGAAGTTGTTGCCGTGGGTGTTGAACGTTCTGCCCAGCTCGATCGTCTGCGCGCATTGCAATGTGCCTTCTTCCAAGGCTTCCTGGCCGGCGAAGCCCGCACTGCCGATGAGATCACCGCGCTGCTCTCGACCGGTCAGCTCGGTCTCCCTGGTCTGCAGTAAGTTTCGCGACACACGCGCCTTGGGTCTTTTGTAAGTTCACCTATTTGAGATGTACTTCTTTGTAGAGGCACTTCGCAGAACAATTTGTAGATGTACTTCTTTGTAGAGGCACTCCGCGGAACAAACCTCAAACCTCAAACCTGAACTCGGGCGGAAGCGTCGATGGATTCAAACGCGTCATTGACAATTTGGTGATAATCGGTTCGGGCGTTGGTACTGTCGATGATCATCTCCGAAACGCGGCCCGACGGCGAGAACACGGAAACCGGAATTTCTTTGAACAGTCGCAGTTCTGATTCGAGGCACGTACGGGCCTGCCACAGTGACGCCTTGCCGATCACGGTGTTCGCCGAGTGCCCCGACATTGGACTAATCACAATGACAGCGTCTAAGGATTGGTCGTTCGCAGCTACGTCGGCGTTGGTGGGTGATGCCACTGCACCGTCGACATGGGAATAGTCGGAGATTTCTACTGGGCGCATGATCGAGGGTACGGCGCACGATGCGGCGACTGCTTTTGAGAGCGACACGTTGCTGCTTCGGGTAAGAACAATTCGCGTGCCTGTGTCGGTGCGAACGGTGACAAGTTCGAGCGGCTCGTTGGACCACTCGTCACCCAGAAAGTCGACTTCCTTTTCAAAGTCGTGGTGCCCGTTTCGCAGCCAACCCAATGCACCGAACGTCATTGGACCATGAGCGGCCAGTTGGGCTAAACGTCGTACCTCGTTGCGTTTGGGCATTCGAATGGACTTCCAGGACAAGCTGAGATCGATGTCAATCGGAGGCGGAATACGCAGGGTTTGCGCCGCAACAGAATGCCGCTCGGGGCTTCCCACCGCAGTTGCCCACAAATCCCTGGTGCTGAGACCTTGTCGAATGAGCGCTGCCGTTACTGAGCCCGCTGACGTTCCGATAATGCGCGCCGCCTCATTGGGTGACCATGACCACGATTGCTCGATGGCCGCCAATATTCCCGCGTGATAGGCAAATCCTTTGGCGCCACCCGCTCCCAAGATGAGCGCAACGCGTCCACCCCGCTGAGCAACACTGAGAGCTTCGGTATGAAATTCAGCACTTCGTCGCATCTGTGTCTGTTACCCGAAAGGCCAGGCCTGAAACATCCCTCTGCGATTCCCTTTGTCACTCCCCTACCGGTCTTACCGGCCTTACCGGTCTTACCGGCCTTACCGGTCTTACCGGTCTTACCGGCAGAAATCCTGGAGACCCGTGTCCACCACAAACTGGACCTCGAACCGACAACTTGCCTTGCGCCCGGTAGCCTCGAACTATCGCCACACACCTCGCCAATCGCCCAGGACTCAAAAGGCTCATGCTGATCTTCGTCATTGTTCTTGCCGTCGTTGGTTCGATTCTGTTGTGCACAGTGTTGTTTGCGTTAACCGGGCGGGATCGTTCGGTGCTTTTTGGTCGATCCGGTTCGATCCGTGTCGACGGGATAGACCGAAGTTTTCTTGTATCGAAAGGCAGCGCGAGCCGAACCCGAAATTTGGTGCTTGGGTTGCATGGGTATGGCGGTGATGGTCGTACGTTCGCGTACTACACGGCCCTCCACAATGCATTCGGCTCCGACACCATGGTGGTGTACCCCAACGCAAGCATTCCCAAAGCCGGGCAGAAGACTGGCTGGAACGCCGGTTTCTGCTGCGGTAGCGGTTGGAAAAACAAGGTCAACGATGTTGGCTTTCTCGAAGCATTGATCACCCAACTCCGACAAAAATATGGCATCGCCGCCGATCGGGTTTTCATCGTTGGGTTCTCCAACGGTGCGTTTATGGCTCAGCGTTTCGCGGCAGAGCGTCCGGGTGTAGTTCGAGCGGTGGTAAGCGGAGCGGGAACGATTGGAACCAACCGAACCAACGGCACGCAGGTGCGTCAAAGTGCACCAGTTCCGATGCTGCTGATGCATGGGGCCAAAGACGAACGGGTGATGTACAACGGCGGTACGTCACCTGGCGATCCAGAATTCGATTGGATCAGCTTCGCAGACACGAGAGAGGCGTGGCGTAAAGCGAATCTGTGCGACTCGGATCCCCAAGTGGTCGAGACCTCCAGTAGGCGTACCACAACCTTTCGGGGCTGTGCCGCTCCACTCACCACCATCGAATTCCTCAACGACGCCCATGCTTGGCACGGCGCTCGACTCTTCAATGTCTGGACCCGCCGCCCGAAAGCAAGCCGTGGAGCTGCCGCCTTCTTCGCCTCAAGCGCACCCTGAAAGTTCAACCCTAGCGACGACCGTAGGTGCTTGGTGGGGAACTCGTTGAATGCCGAGCGGCGTGCTGGCTGCAGACGGTCTCTACCTGCTCTACGGTCCCCGACGAGTTGGAAAAACCGTGGCGGTCAAACGGACAATCCAGAGTCTGCTCGCAAACGGAACGAGCCGCTCCAGATCATCCGCGTCAGTGTCGATGGTTGGCGGGCAAATCGACTTGGCGTGCTCCACGACTATGTCACCAACATTGCTACCAGTTTGATCGGTGATCGTCGCCGATATTGGTTTATCGACGAAATCCCTGCGTCAAACGGCGGATGGTGGACGGTCAATTGAGGACCTTCGCGACAACACCGCATTCGGGGACGACTGTGTGGTGCTGACGGGTTCCTCAAACCGAAATCTCGACGATGCCATCAAGGCGTTTGCAGGGAGAGGGGGCTCGGCGATTGATCCGGATCGGTGTTTGCTTCCTACGAATTTTCGAGGGTTTTGTGTGGCAAGCAAAGTGGACATAGGGTCTGAAATTGATATGCGCTTAGATGAATTGTATTCCGAACTTGGCAGAGGAGCTTGGAGGAGGTTGGAACCGTTCACTAACTCTTGGCAGGCTTATCTGGAGGTAGGTGGATACCCGAAGGCGGTCAGTGACTGGTGCGCACGTAACACCGTGGAGCCACAGACCTGGGGTGCGATTGGGACGTGGTTAGGTTTGAAGCAGTAACCGACGGAGTGAGCGAAGGCGTAGTTGGTTCAATAGTGACGAGAATCGTTAGGAGGTTTACCTCGACGGTTGTGCTTGGGGATTGATTGAAAACACTGCAACGAACTACCGCTTTTCGGCACTTTAGTGCTGCACCAAAGTGACCTCCGTCGATTGGGAAAGGGCGTTGCCTAGTAAGAACGAAAAGTAGTAGCAGCCGGTAGGACTATTTGGTAGCATAAGCCAATGAAGTTGAGCATAAGTGTCCCTGATGAGCAGGTGGAGTTAATCGATCGTGTGATTTCCGTGCAAGGTCTAGCTTCTCGCTCGGCCGCGATACAGCAGGGGATCGAGTTGTGGTTGAACCAAGCTTTGGTTGACGATTACGCCGCAGCATTCAAAGAATGGGACGCGTCAGGTGAAGCGGCTGTGTGGGAGTCAGTTGCGGGGGATGGCCTTGAAGTAGAAGGTGAGTGGTGGTGATGCGTCGTGGTGACATCGTTCTTGCAGACTTGGATCCAGTGATTGGTAGCGAGGCTGACAAACGGCGACCGATCGTCATAGTGTCGAATAACGGAGCAAATCGGGCTGCCGAACTTACTGGAAGGGGGGTGATTGTCGCAGTTCCCTTAACGTCAAACGTTTCGACGGTACACCTGTTCCAGGTGCTCATTCCGAGTGCGGAATCGGGCCTCCGTGCGGATAGCAAGGCCCAGGTTGAACAGATTCGAGCAGTAAGCGTTCAACGATTGACAAAACACCTTGGAGTTTTGCCCGAACATTTGATGATTCAGATCGATCAAGCCATGCGCAGGCAGCTCGATCTTTAGGTTGCATCTAACTAAGCGCACATAGGACTTCGGTGACGGCGCGGTCGGCGGCTTCAAGGGCGCCTTCTATGTAGCCTTGGTAGGTGGTGGCCATTTCGGTGCCGGCCCAATGAATGGGGCCGATGGGATCGTGGAGTTCTTCGTAGCCTGCGGTCATCACACCGGGCGGGGCGTAACAGGAGTAGCCGCCGCCGATAAAGGGTTCGGTGAGCCAATCGTGATCGAAGTAGTCAATAGGTGTACGTGCTTCTTCGCCAAAGATTCGCGCAAGCCCATCCAAAACTGCTTCACGACGATCCGCAAATGAACGGTCACTCCACACCACGGCATCGTCGCCACCAATAAATGCTACAAGTGCATAGTGCTGATCGCCGGGTGTCGAGGCATCAAGCGTGTGGTCGATAACCGTCAACTCCGGATCGACAATGCTAAGTGGTCGTCCGCGCCAAAAGGGTTCCGAGTACAGCGCGAAACATTTGATGACGGAGCCCATCTCGAGCCGCTGCATCAACCACATTCGCCTGCGGGGGAGGACCGGATCGAAGTCCATGCGGGCGACCTGATTGGGTGGAAGTGCAACAATCACGCGGTCGGCTTCAATGATGGCGTTCTCAGCCACGATACGAATACCATCCGAGCGATGAATAATGTCGTATACCTGATAACCGAGCATTACTCGATCACCAAGCTTCGAAGCCATACGTTCACATAGGGCCGCCATGCCTTCAACGACGCGAAACGTGTGCGAACCACCTTCGGAGTTGAACATCGCATCGAGCCCGCCCGAAGTGTTCACGCAATACAGGAAGTACAGCATCGAAACGTCCTTGGGTTCAATGGTGTACTCAGTGCGCACGATTTGATCGAACACTTCACCGAGGTAAATCGAATCGAGGTTGGCGCGTTTCCATTCCTCCACACTCACCGCATCGAGTGCTCGGGCTCCAGGGGTATTTGAGGGGTGCTTCGTATCAACTGTTGAGGCGAGGTCTTCAAGCTTGGCCGTGAACCATTCCCACTCGGCCCGGATGAGCCGTGGCATGCGTTCTAAATGATGCGCGCTTATGTCCATCGCCGCGGAATCAACCTGATGAAAAATATCGAGCTCAAAATCACTTAGGAGCTTACGAACCCGGGGCATTGCCGCTTCAGAGCCAATCCACTGACCGCCAAGATCAAACGCCGTTCCATCTGGCAAGTGGTGGGTTCGGAGCCGCCCGCCAACACGCTCGTCGGCCTCAAGAACTAGTACGCCGCAGCCCGCATCCATAAGCGCGCATGCAGCCGCCAACCCAGAGACCCCAGCGCCAATCACTACCACGTCGGTCGTTTCAAACTTTGTTGCCATTAGGAATCACACATCTCTTCCGGTAAGTCGTACACCGGCTCTCCCAGTCTCCAACTATTGTCGCCCAAACAACGGGAACCCAGTTGTTTCGTCGTTGGTGCTGCACAGGTCGCATTGCGGGTAGTGCCGTGTGGCTCCAGGGACCGGTTGTGGCTCCAGGGACGCACTCCAGCCACAAATTGTCGCCACAGCCACACGCCGAGTTGGCAATCCACCTGCTCAGCCTGCAACGAAATCCCGAGGGTCAAACTCGATTGCTCGCCCAACCAACGGCCATTCCTATAGCGGCGGGGCGTTGGGGTTCGCACGTTTGGCAAATCGTTGTGGTTGCGTGTGGCTCCAGGGACCGGTTGTGGCTCCAGGGACGCACTCCAGCCACAAATTGTCGCCACAGCCACATGGTGTGGGCAACTAGCCAATTTTTGGGGCCAGCCAAGGGAAAAGAGGGCGTATATTCGACGGCGTGAATGGCGCGCCCATCTTCGTTTCCCGCATGATCGGGCTTGAGCTTCTGGCTTCCGATGGTGCCGGGGTAGGTCGCGTCGTCGATGTGGTGTTCGGGTACCCCGTAGGAGATACGGCCCCTCCGGTGCTCGGATTCGTGTCTGAAGTGCAACGCCGACAGATCTTCATCAACGCCAATCGGGTTTCCGAACTTGATTCCAGCGGCGCTCGTCTGCTCGGCGGAACAGTGGATCTTCACCGATTCAAACAGCGCAGCGGCGAGCTTTTGGCCAAAAAGGACCTCCTCGATCAGCGCATCGGCCGAGAAATTATCAATGACATTTCGGTGATCCCCACCAGCGGAGGCCTACGGGAGTGGTCGGTTGAAGGCGTTTCCCTCGCGGCTACCGGGCTTCTGAGGCGTCGAAAGTTCGGCAGGATTACCGGTTGGGAAGTGCTCCGTCCGATGTGGGCCGATGTGGATACCGTGGCCGTGCGTAGCGCCGAATTCCGCGAGCTTCACCCTGCCGACGCAGCAACCCAAATGGCCGCCCTTCCCGAGCTTGAGCGCCAAGCCGTGGCCGATGCTATGGACGATGAGGATCTCGCCGATCTTCTGGTCGAACTTCCCGAAGACGAAGCCGCCGCCATGATGGAGCACCTCGATGTGGAGCGTGCCGCGGATGTGTTAGAGGAAATGGACTCCGACGATGCCGCCGACCTCCTCGCCGAAATGCCGCTGGCCGATCGCGAAGAAGTCCTCAATGCTATGGACCCAGAGGATTCTGAAGCGGTTCGCCGCCTGTTGGCCTATATGCCCGATACGGCTGGCGGACTCATGAACCCCGATCCGCTCATCCTCCCCGGTTCTGCAACCGTGGCCGAAGCCCTCGCCCGAATCCGCGATCCAGATCTGCCTGCCGCCGAAGCCGCGCACGTATTCGTCACCGAAGCACCGCACCTCACGCCGACGGGTCGTTACCTCGGCCCGGTGGGTTTCCAACGCTTGCTTCGCGAACCCCCGGCAACACCCTTGGCGCTGTGTCTCGATCCGGTGCCCGAAGCCGTTTCGGTGGATTTGCCCAGTGCCGAAATTGCCCGTCGACTCGCTTCCTACGACGTAGTTGCCGTGCCCGTAGTCGATGCCCAAGGCCGCCTACTCGGTGCCGTCTCCGTCGACGACGTATTGGACCATATCCTTCCCCGCGGTTGGCGTAGGAGGCCATAGTGTCCTGTGACAGAGAAGAAATGAATATCTCTGGGCCCTTTTCGTCCTTGGCTGCTTCCTCGTCGTTCTGGTTGGGCAGGGCAGGCAATGCCTCCTGTCGTCTCACAGATCTTCGGGGGAGGGGCTGTGCAAAAATTGCTAGGACCAAAAATTGCTCCCGACCGATTCATACCCCTTCTGGCGCAGGACACTAGATGGTTATGGCTCGTAAGGAATCATCAAGGAAAAGGTCGCTTCGGGTGTCGGACCGAACCCATGACGACTCAACGATGCGCGATCGGTTCCGAGACCGCTCACGTGATCGTGCGCGGCTCGATTTGTCCAAACCGCGTAGAGGTGGCCTTCGCTTGGGTGTCCACTACGACCAAGAAGCCTTTGGTCGGTTCTCCGAAGGTATTGCTCGTTTCATCGGAACTGCACGGTTTCTGGTCTTCCAAAGTGTGTTCATCGGCGCGTGGGTATTGCACAACACGCTTGCACCGAAGAATCTGCGCTTTGACAAATACCCCATGCAGTTCCTCACGCTCATCCTTTCGTTGCAGGCCGCCTACGCAGCGCCGTTGATCCTCCTCGCGCAAAACCGTCAGGCTGATCGAGACCGGGTGTCGACGGAACGTGACAGGGATACGGCCATTCGCACCCAGGCGGATACCGAGTTTTTGGCTCGGGAACTTGCCTCTATTCGTTTAGGACTTTCCGATGTGGCCACCTCCGACGAGCTGGAAAAAGCTATCGGCAAGGCGATGGAAAAGGTGCTCGACAAGGTCTTCAATGGCGACGAGCCAGCATTAAAGCCCCGCCGAATGGATGAAGCCCGCTGATTCTTCGGCAAGGTCGGCGGTCGTATATTCGTGGGCGAACCCGGTCAAAAACCCGCCGATGAATGGCGTATTGACCGCACTTGGTGGATTGACTTGGTGGATTGACTTGGTGGATTGATTGAAGTAACCGGAGCCACTGAGCCTTTCGACAGGTTGGTAGTTGGGTGCGAACCCGGTCAAAAAGCCCGTCGGTGAAAGGCATTTTGACCGCACTCGGTTGATTGGACTCGCTTCCAGTACGGGTTGGTTTTCGTGACGGCAAGATTCACAACGTGTACCTATCGTCGTAAACGCTCTGGCGGTAGGCTTTGGGCATGGCTAACGACGCAAAGCGGATGTTGATTACTGGCGGCGCAGGATTTATAGGCGCGAATTTTGTGCACCATGTTCTTGGGCTCGACGTTGGGCACGAGATCACGGTGCTCGACAAGCTCACCTATGCCGGTAGTCGTGAAAATGTGGCCGCGGTTGCTGATCGTATTGAGTTCGTTGAAGGCGACATTTGCGATGCCGAACTGGTGACCCGCTTGGCCGGAGCCAACGACGTGACTGTGCACTTTGCCGCCGAATCGCACAACGACAATTCGCTCTCGAACCCCCGTCCGTTCATCGATACCAACATCATAGGTACCTTTAACATTCTTGAAGCCGTGCGTGCTACCGGCACTCGTTTGCATCACATCTCTACCGACGAAGTGTTCGGCGATCTTGAGCTTGATGATCCTGCCAAGTTCACTACCGACACACCGTACAACCCATCGTCACCGTATTCAGCTTCTAAGGCCGGCTCGGATTTATTGGTGCGGGCCTGGGTGCGATCCTTCGGAATTCACGCCACCATTTCGAACTGCTCCAACAATTACGGGCCGTTCCAACACGTCGAAAAGTTCCTGCCCCGCCAAATCACCAACGTGCTCGATGGCATCATGCCCAAGCTGTTCGGCAAAGGTGAAAACGTTCGAGACTGGATCCATGTCGACGATCACAACGCAGCCGTGGTTAACATTATCGAACGCGGTGTTTCGGGCGAAACGTATCTGATTGGTGCCGATGGCGAAATGGATAATAAGTCTGCATTGGAACTGCTCTTGACCCTTACGGGAAAGCCTGCGGATTGGTATGAGCACGTATCAGATCGTCCGGGTCACGATATGCGTTATGCCATTGATGCCTCCAAGCTCGTCAACGAGTTGGGTTGGAAGCCCAAGTACACCAGTTTTCATGATGGTCTCGCTGCCACGATCAAGTGGTACCAGGAAAACGAATCCTGGTGGCGGAAACAAAAGCAAGCCACCGAAGCCAAATACGCCACGCTTGGTCGATAACTTGTGAAACAGAAGCCTGCGGCCATCGCTCGCATGCTGGTTACCAGTTCGCTCGATAGCCACGAGATCCGATCAGGCTTGGCGAATCTGCTTGGCAGTTTTCTTCCGACTTTTACCAGCGGAGCAGTGCGCAGCCGCATTTTCCGGCTCCTTGGTTTTGACGTGCACCCAGGAGCCTTTATTGAAGCACCGCTCAAGCTCATCTCCGGCAAGCGCCATTCCAAGGACCGTTTGCACATTGGCCCGCGCACCCGCCTTGCTGTGGGCATTGTGATGAACGTTGATGATCACATCACCATCAAAGAGGGCGCCACCATTGGCCCCTACTGCTTGCTCTACACAACATCACACCCGTTTGGTCCTCCAAATTTTCGGTGCGGCGAGGAACTCACCTACGCTCCCATCGTGATTGAAGAGGGCGCCTGGATTGCCTTGAATTGCACGATTCTGCCTGGCGTGACTATTGGTCGCGGAGCTGTTGTCGCTACAGGCTCGGTAGTTGCCAAGGACGTGGCCCCCAATACCCTGGTGGGCGGAGTGCCCGCCAAATTCATCAAACACCTAGACCCCGCCCAGATCCCGCCCGCCTAGAGCCCGCTATACCCCGCAACTACGAGTTGACTGCTCGCCAAACCTTTTCGGCGGTCATGGGCATGTCAAGGTGCTTCACACCGTAATGAGCAAGCGCGTCAATCACCGCGTTCTGTAGTGCCGGTGTGGCGCCGACGGTTCCTGATTCGCCAATACCTTTCGCACCCAACTCATTGAGTGGTGTTGGGGTTTCGATAGGTACACGTACGAACATAGGTAGCTCAGTGGTGGAGATCAACCCGTAGTCGGCCAGGTTCGAAGTAACAGGATTGCCGTCTTCGTCGTACACAAACTCCTCAAGCAACGCCTGCGCGATACCCTGGGCCAAGCCACCATGGATCTGCCCCTCGGCAATAAGCGGGTTCAGAATCCGTCCGGCATCGTCGCAAGCAATCATTTCCCGAACCCTCACTTTGCCGGTTTCGCTATCGACTTCGACGACAGCTATATGGGTGCCCGAGGGGAAGGTAGCACCCGCTTGGCGAAAGTCATGCTCTCCCCGCAATAGCTCTTCACGTGAAGCGGCCAATCCAGCCACATCGAGCCATGAGCGACGAATGCTAGGTACGCCTACAACATGGAAAGCGCCACCGCTGGCCGTATCGAGCACCACGTCATCAACGTTGGCTTCAAGCAACTCAGCAGCCAGAGCACGAGCCTGATCACGCACAAGCACTGCCGCGCCAACAATGGCCGAGCCAGCAATCTGGAGCGAACGGGAACCACCTGTCAGCCCACCGCGGGGGACAACGTCGGTATCGCCGTGAACAACTTCAATGTCGTCCATGGGTATGCCGAGGCGATCGGAGATAAGCATGGCCCAGCTGGTGTCGTGACCGGTACCGTAGGGAAGTGAACCGGTAAGTGCACGTACTTTACCGTCGGGCAGAATCTCGACACTGCCATACTCAGGCGCTCCGCCCGCTCCAGTCACTTCAACGTACATGGCCACACCAATGCCGAGCTGTACAGGATCGTTGGAGGCCCGGCGTGAAGCTTGTTCGGATCGTAGGCTCGCATAGTTACTGGCTTGTAGGGCTAGATCGAGCGAAGCCTCATAGGAACCGGAGTCATACGTCGCCCCGCCTTTGGAGGTGAACGGGAACTGACTGGGTTGGATCAGATTCTTCCGGCGCACCTCGGTTGCATCCATGCCAATCTCTGCAGCGAACCGATCAACGATGCGCTCAATTGCCGCTGATGCTTCCGGACGACCTGCACCACGGAACGGCACAACCGGCGTGGTATTGGTAAGTACCGATACGGAAGAGTAGGCGATGTTGTCAATGTTGTACACGCCGGGCTGCATGAGCTTGGTGAGGTTGGGAAGATAGGCGCCATACCTTGGGTAAGCACCGCCGTCTTGGATCACCTTAAGCTCATAGTGGGTGATCTTGCCATCGCGGGTGCCGCCCATTTTCGCGGTTTGGATTTGAGCGCGACCATGGCCTAGACCCACCATGTCATCCGAACGGAAACTCGTCCACTTCACCGGGCGACCAACCTGTTTAGCAATCCAGCCCAACATCACGTCTTCGGGATACGGCGTCGCCTTCGCCCCAAATCCGCCGCCAACATCAGGGGTAATCACGCGGATTTGCGACTTATCGATCTTGTAGGCACCGGCAATAAAATCACGGAACGGGTGAGGTCCCTGGCAGCTCGTCCAGTGATTGAGACGACCATCAGCCGACCACGCTGCAGCCGCGTTGCGTCCCTCAATCGGGGCCGGTGCAATACGGGAGTTCACGATGCGCTCGGTAACCACCACCTCGCATTGCGAAAAGTCAATCGGGTCGCTAGCAGCTATCGACATGGAGATATTTGATTCATGCCCTGGATGCACCAAGGTGGGGTTTCCCCCAGAAGTTTCGGGGTTCACAACAGCCGTCAGGCCTGCGTACTCAACCACCACCAGCTCGCCAGCATCGGGTCCCTGGCTGAGCTCTTCGGTAACGATAGCCACAATTGGTTCGCCGACGTATCGCACGGTATCGGTGCACAACCAGGGTCGGGGCATGGATTGGGGGAAGTGCGGGGCAGGAAAATCGGTCGGAAAGTTGCCCAAGCCCTCTGCTGCTGCAGCGCCGGTAATTACCGCCAACACGCCCGGTGCCTTGAGGGCCTCGCTGATGTCAACGGTGATGTTGGCGCTGGCCATCGAAGCCCGCACGTAGAACACGTGGGCAGCATTGTCGAGAAGCGGATCCCGCACGTCGTTCACGTAGGTGCCGCCCGCCGTCAGCATTCGCGGGTCTTCCTTTCGAACAACCCGGTTCCCCAAGATCGAATGCGTTTTGGGGACTGCCTGCTGGGCAGAGTGCTGTGCGGTGTCGGTCATGCTTTAGACCTTACCGGGTCGACTCCAAAGTCACCTACTGATCCCTTGACAGACATCGTTGGGGCTTGAGTGTTTCCTGCGCTAGTGCCAGTTTGGTCTGGCACAAGCGCAGGTTTTGATCGAATCATTCCGACTTAATGTGTCGGTGCTGACGGGCTTTCTACTGCCGCCAGCAACGTGATGTGCGGGTTGATCATGGTGCGATGGCCATTGCGGTTGGCCAACATTCCCTCAACCGAAAGCAACGTTCCAATACCAATTCCGGCGATGGCACGTCGGCCGGTGAAGACCAAAATTAGCTCGCCGGTTTCGTCGGCAACGGTTGCTTCAAGGCTCGGATTTCCACCGAACGGTTGCACACGGACAGCTCGAATCCGTCCGGCCACATTGGCACGCGTCCGCAACGGAACCGACCCAATCGTCATCCGATCGGTTGGCAAATTGCTCGTATCGGTCATCAACGAAGCAGGGCGACTTTCGTGCATTACGACGGCGCCAAGCCGAGGATCGGTATTGGTAGGAATCAACAACGTGGTCTCCGCAGCGCTCAACGAACCGAGGTGATACGGAACCACCGTTACGTTGCAGTGCGGAATTCCGCCAAGAGCTTTGGTGATGGCACTTGACGAACGATCGTGCAGGAGGCGATGCCACGAGCTTTCGTACTCTCGACGAGGAATAAGTACGCTTACTTCTGTGCCACCACGAGCCAATTCCGTCAAGACCTGATCAACCGCAGCCCTCGGGATCCGTCGATCGGCGCACTCAACAACGTCAAGGGCAATGTTCGAGAAACCAAGCTTGCGCCAATCTTCAGTGAGCAGGTGAGTCTTCCAAGGATCAAGATCGAAGTGCACGGCACGGAAGGCGGTAGGTCGCAAACCGCGGCCGTACTGAATGGCCCGAGCTGCGGCAACATCAAGATGATCGATAAGTACAACTACTACATGGCGCGACATTGCTGGTGCCGAAGCCAACATGGGCGCGTTCTCAACAAGTTCAGCGCTTTCAGTTTCATACGCTTTGTTCAGCCGCATCAACCCAACAACCATGATGGGGATAAGCAACATGATGACCCAGGCGCCTTCACGGAACTTCACTGCTGAAACGATGCCAAGCACAAGAAAGGAAAGTGCGGCACCGGTTGCATTTATGAAGAGCCCCATTTTCCAGCCCTCTTCTTTGTGGGTGGTGTGGTGCTTGGCCATACCCGCCTGTGAGAGGGTGAAACTGGTAAACACACCAATGGCGTAGAGCGGAATCAATCTGCTGACGTGACCGCCGGTAGCCAGCAACGTTACGATTCCAGCACCGGCTAAGAAGAGGATGCCGTTAGAAAACACCAAACGGTGACCGCGGGTCATGAACTGGCGGGGCATGAAATTGTCGCCCGCATGGAAGCTCGCCAAACGAGGAAAGTCGGCGAAGCTGGTATTTGCGGCAAGCACCAAGATGAGCATGGTTCCGGCCTGCAGCGCCAAGTACAAAATCTTGCCGGTAGTTCCGCCACCGTAAATCGCTTTGCCAACTTCAGAAATAACCGTCGGCGTACCTTTTTCATAAGGAACTGCGTGCACCTTGGCGGCAAGAATGGTGAGGCCCAAAAACATCACACCGAGCAAGCCGCCCATGATCACCAGGGTGTCTCGAGCGTTCTTCCACGATGGTTCGCGAAACGCCGGAACACCATTAGAAATTGCTTCAACACCGGTTACCGCGGCACCGCCGGAACCAAAAGCTTTGAGAACAAAAAAGAGGCCCGCCCCCATGAAAATATCGGTGCCGTGTTTCGTACCAAAAGGCACCATGCCTGCGGCTTCGGTGTACTTAGGTAGGGAGCTGAAGAACATTCGATATGTTCCGACGCCGAGCATCACAATCATGTTGAGCACGAAAAAGTAGGTAGGTGCCGCAAAGAGTTTTCCGGATTCTTTTACCCCGCGAAGGTTGCCGTACGCCAGGATCAGCACGAAGGCAATGGCGATAAACAGTTTGTACGGCTCGAGTGAACTAAACGCAGAGGCCAGCGCATCGGTTCCTGCGGCCACCGAAACGGCCACCGTAAGCACGTAATCTGTGAGCAGTGCCACACCAGCTACCTGGGCGGGGATCAGCCCAAAGTTGTCGCGGGTAACGATGTATGCGCCACCTGCGCTGGGGTACGCCTTGATGGTTTGGCGATACGAAAGGATCAGGAATCCCAACACCACCAGTAGTGCAATGGTGATGGGTGTAACCAGAGAGAATGCAAGTACTCCTATGACAGGGACGAGCACGCGCAGGATCTCCTCCGTTGCATACGCGCACGATGACAAGTTGTCTGAAGCGAAAACGGCGAGTGCGGTTGGTTTGCCGAGGCGTTCGTGGGCGAGTTCTTCGGTATGCAGTGGTTGACCGAGGACCTTCTTCTTCAGCCGGTAGCTCGACGATTCGGGGAGGTGAATTGTTGGTCGCTGACTTGAGGCTAAACCGATCGCCACTGGAGCCCCGCTTGGCATTCCCGAAACGTCGCTGACGCATTTGTTTCGCTGGTCATTTGGGTCGACGCGATCGAGGACATCTCCGGTTGGATTACTCATACGTCAACTCGACCAGAATTAGCTTCCGACGAGAAGATCTACCGTGACGAGATGGCGTTAAGAAAGCGTAGAGATAGCCTCGAAGGGCCTAGCGTGCAGGGCAAAGAAAGCTCCGTAATCGTGGCAGTACCCCCTGCGTCATTGCCACGTACAAAATTACTCACGACTTCCGCTACCTTTCGCTAGCTCAGAACAATAGAGACTGCGAGGGATGGGCACGGCAGGGGCGGCAATGGGCATGGGATGGGCATCGGATGGGCATCGGATGGGCATCGGATGGACATGGGATGGGCATGGGATGGGCATGGGATGGGCGTGGGATGGCAACCAGCTCATGCAAAGAATCGATAACCCAGGCCAGGCTCTGTCACGATGTGTCGCGGTACCGACGGATCTGGCTCAACTTTTTGTCGAAGGTGAGCTAAGTGGACGCGCAGGTAATTGGCCTCCGTGCCAAATTCTGGGCCCCACACCGCTTGTAGGATTTCTCGTTGGGTGATCAATCGCCCGGGATTTCGGGCCAAATGATTCAGTAAGCGCCACTCGATTGGGGTGAGGTGTGGTTGCTTCCCGTTGGAGAGCAGCACTGAACCCTGGGACAAATCGACGGTGAATGAGCGAGTCTCGATCAGCTGCTTGTCCTCGGAATCGCCGAAAGAACGCCGCGACAACGCACGAATGCGAGCAAAGAGTTCATCGACACCAAAGGGTTTGGTCACGTAATCATCGGCACCGAGATCCAATGCCAACACCTTGTCTGCCTCTGAACCACGCGCTGTGAGCACCAATATGGGAACCTTGCTCCACAAGCGAACCGCAGCGATGACGTCTAACCCATCAACTTTTGGCAGGCCCAAATCAACCACCAACAAATCCGGTTTAAAGGTAACCGAACGGGCAATGGCCTCTTCGCCATCGGTCGCTTCTTCGACCACATAGCCTCGAGCCAAAAAGTTGAGTCGAAGTGTCTTTCGCAGCTGCGTATCGTCTTCGATAATCAGCACTCGTTTTTGCTCAGAGGTAGTCATCGCGAACCGTTGGATTCCTGATCAATTCGTAGTGTGGCTGTCAATCCGCCGCCGGGAGTGTCATCGAGTCGCAACTGGGCTCCGAGGGTTTTCGTAAGTCCGTCAGCGATAGCCAACCCAAGACCCATGCTGTCTCGCTGCGTGAGATCACCAAGGCGGTGAAACGGTAGACGAGCAGTTGACCGTTGCGCAACGGCAATACCAGGGCCTTGATCGATTACCCGGATGAGAAATAGATCACCGAATCGCTGGGCCTCTACGGTAAGACGTTGACGGGCACCACGCGAGACGTTGGCTGTGGCGTGCAGAGCATTGGCGACCAGATTGTAAATTATGCGCTCCAAAAGCATCGGATCACTGAGCAATGCCGAGGCATCTGGACCGATAACGGTATCGATTCGATCACGATCAACTCCGTCGAACGCTCCAAGCGCATGGGCGAACACAACAGCGGTTTCCGTAGGCAAATGTTGGGCCCTGATCACCCCTGATTCCAGTCGACTCATCTCCAACAGTTCTTCAATAAGTCGATTGAGATGATCGGATTGACCGCTAATCGTTTCCAGAAATTCTCGCTGGTCATTCGGGCTCCAAGCAATGTCTGTTGAAAGTAACGAGGTGGCTGCCGCTTTGATTCCGGCCAACGGGGTACGCAGATCATGCGACACCGTTCGCAACAGGGCGGTACGAAAGTCGTTTGCTGCGCTCAGTTGGGCGGCGCGTGCTGCTTCGGTAGAGAGATCCTGCGTTCGAAGACCGTTTCGAATCTGATCGGCGAACACGGCTATCAACCGATGATCATCTATGGAAAGTTGGTCAGCACCGAGCCTCAAGGTTCGTTTCGCATCGAGCGCGATACTGAGATCGTTGTCAGGGTGATTGGGATGCGAATCATCTGTGAGCCTAGCAGTTTCCGCAGGTTCTATGTATGCATAGGTTAAGCCAAGCCCGATACGCAGCTGCTCAATAAGTTCACCTGTTGGATCAAGTGAACTAATGGCCGTCGCACTGGAACGCGCGAGTATCTCTGAATCGTGGCGAGCACGCGTTGCGTCCAATGCTTTGGCTGAGGCTTGACTCACTAAGTAGGCAACAATGAGTGTGATGACGCCAAACACGAAGAGCGCTACCAAGTCACCAGAATTTCTTACGGAAAACGAGTAGTAGGGAGCAGTGAAAAACCAGTTCAATAACAACGTCGCCGTAACCATGGAGACCACTCCCACCGAGAGTCCTCCAGCCGCTGTTGCCACTACAACAACCCCAAGAAATAGCATGAGCTGGCTTGCACTGCTTACGTGCTCGCGAACGCTATGAAGAATCAACGTAAGCAGCCCCAGGCCGAGAATAGAGACGGCACCTGTAACAAGTTCACGTTGACGTGATGCAGAAGTTCTTCGCAGCGATCGCAGTATGGGGCGGCCTCGATAGAAATATTCCCCGCTCCCTCTCG
>JAYUVJ010000135.1:0-24769 GCA_043754155.1 Acidimicrobiia bacterium | reverse complement strand
AGTCCTAAGTTGTCGGCTGGTCGATCGCCAGCAGCGTTGGGTAGCCAGAGCGCCGCGGTTTGCAAATACTGGGCCGTAATAGCTAGGGCCCGTTCTCGTTCAATCATCGGGATTCGATGGTCGGAAAAGTCGTGCTTTAACGGGTCGGTCCGGTCAGCTATCGGTCCGCAGAGGTACAGCAGGGTCTTGGGCGGCGAGGCTCCCCAGTTCTCATGGGCAATTAAGTCGCTGAAGTCACCGATCCCGTTAAAGGGATCGACATAAGACCCGCCAACGGTGCGCCCCTCAGAAATCTTGTGGTCTAGGCCAAGTTCCGCCATTGATTGGTCCAGCCAGAGCTGCACCCCAACCGTTGCACAACTTTCGAGATTGGTGGCTCGGCGCAGCACCTCGCTGTGCTTGAGAAGTTCCGAACAGGCGTATGGAAACACGGTCGGGGGAACCGCCAAAATGATCTCGTCGAAATCCTTCCCTCGCTCCAGAACAATGTCGTCAACTCCGAGCCATGACGACCAATAAGATTCAAGGTCGGCATCGAGAAGACGAATTGAGTCTGCGTCTTGGGAATTGAGTAGTTCCCATCTCGGTTCGCTGGGCCAAACGTCGTAGGCAACTCCGTCCACGGTCGTCATGGGCTCGTAGGGCTCGGATTCATTACACAATCGGGCCTGGCGACGAAATACCAACTGCTCGATGCTCGTTCCATCGGCCGACGGCACGATTCGGCTGAGTTTGTGGAAGAAAGTGAACTGAACACCGGCTTTTTGGGATGAACGAAAGAGCGGATCAATCACGGTCTCGCCGGTACCGTTGCGAAAGAACGAATAGGCCGATCCCTTTCCGAGCGCAAGGCGGACCATCCAGCCCAGGTATGCAGCCGCAGACATTGCAGGGTTGAGAGTGCTGTCGCCCTGCGGAAACTGGAAGCAGATAAAGGCCGGTGTATGGGGAAGCCCAGTCTTTAGGGTCGCTTCTTGAATGCCATTTTCACGTAGCCAGGTTTTGTAGTCGATCGCATCGAGTGCGTCCACGTCGAGTCTGGCGTTCGGACCAACGGCGATGACCTTGGCCTTCAAAAGGCCGCGAAGGACGGCCACGAAATAGTCAATCTCGGCGAAATGGCTTTCCGTAGCATTGGAGAAGCTCAACCGCCACCGCAACGCAGCGGTCAAGAGCTTTGAGAGGTGATGCTCTAGTTCCTCAAGGTGGTTTTGGCTAAGCGTGATGGCCAACTTCGAGAGGCGTCTAACCAATACTTGTTTCGACAGCCAAGCAAGGGCAGCAGAAATCTTCTGAACGCTTCTCCATTGACCAGAGTTCGACGAAATTGGGTGACGAAGAAGGGCGATCGAAGCCAGAGTGATGAGGCTCTGGATGATCTCGTTGCGGCTCGGATGGAGTGGGTCGATCCAAGGTTTGCCGTCGTTGTGGGGGAGCCAAAACGGCCGGTTCACCGACTTTGTGCCAGCAAAAAGAAAATTGACCGAATAGTCATTTCCAATTAGCGCCTCTTCGATACGAGTCGCCCTTGCGCCAGGAGGGAGCCCGGACACCGGATTTGCGTCGTTTTTCCTACGTGGAATGGAAATCGTGGGATCGGGAAATACCTCAAGATAGGCATTACGCAGCAGCTCATGACTGTTGGCGTAGAAGCCGACAAATCCGTGAATTCCGTGTTCCTGGATTCGACTATTCGGTCCTCGACCGGTCGCTCCTTTTCCACCGAGACGCCAACCAAGCGTGTACACGCTCACCTCAATTTCGTCGCGGCGCGGCCCGTGGGACAGATGCCACGCAGCGGAAAGGCCGCCAGGACCCCCACCGACAATCAAAACCTTCTTCTTGATCATGTTGACTCCTCGGACACAACCACTTGGTTAGCCGCTTCGAGCGACGACGATGAAGTAGCGGGTAGGTGACCGATTGTGCACCCAAAATGTTTCGTTGCCCACTCCAATGACTCGCATGTTGCTCGCATGGCCAAAGAATTGCACCAAAACTTGTGGAAAGTCGTCTCCGATCTGACGATGACAGGGTGATGTTGGTTAGCGTTTAGCCATGGCCGCAAGAACGATTCGGGTGTTGGGGCCCCTAAGCGTGGAAATAGGCGGCCAGGCACAAGTAATCGCCTCTGCAACCCAGCGCAAGATCCTGGCTGTTTTGGTTGCGAACGCCGACCAGGTTGTATCGATAGAGCGTTTGGCCGATGAAGTTTGGGATGGAAATCCTCCAGCCTCGGCGCGGGCGTCATTACAGACGTACCTTTACAGGCTTCGCTCGACTATTGGCGAAGAAGTGATCGTTACCCGCCCACCCGGCTACTTGGTTGATTCTTCGACCTTTCAATGTGACGCCAACCTCTTCCAAACCTTGGAGGCGCAGGCTCACAGCGCGGAACCGCTTGCGTGTATCGACCGAGCTGACGAAGCGCTCGGGCTTTGGACGGGGAAGGCGTATGCGGAGTTTCACGACACGGCTATGTGTCGTCCATCGGCAGTTCGGCTAGAAGAACTTCGACTGGCACTCATTGAGCGGCGCATCGAAGCTTTGCTCGACGTAGGTTTGACCGACCGGGCCATTGCCGATGCCGAGGCACTTTGCTCAGCGGAACCACTTCGTGAACATGCTCACGCGGCTGCGATGCGTGGTCTCGCTACAAAGGGTCGGATGGCCGAGGCATTGCGAGTTTTTGAGTCTTATCGCAGATTCCTTGCCGAAGAAACTGGATTGGCCCCGTCGGGTGATCTCCAAAAGTTGGCGCAAAAACTGATCCAGGAATCTGACGAAAACGTCTCGTCCTTGGCCGACCTCAGTTCCGAAGCCTTTCTCGACCGAGTTGTTCAACAGCCAACGGAGAAATCGGCGCCTGAACCGGAACGGATGTTGGCGGGGATTGTGTATTTTGCGTTTGAAAGGGTCAATGCTTCGCTGTCGGAAACCTCAAGGGTCTCGGGCGAGCCGGGCCGTTTGTCTGGATCGGAAAACCGCGTCACGGCACGCTCAGTGAGAACCGAAGTTGCTCGGCGCGCCGAGGCGTTAGTCAGGGAGGTGTTGGGATATCGCGGCGGTTACCTCGTCAATCGTTTAGGTGATGGATTTGTATGCCGTTTTTCTGGTGCAGGCGAGGCTGTGCTTGCGGCCATCGAAACCCGTCAAGCATTAGCGAGTGATCGTCGTCGTTTTGGAGGTGCTTCGGTTGGTTTGGCTCGAATCGGGGTTTCGGCGGGCGAGATCGAAATTAGTGCTCTCGGAGTTTCCGGTGCGCCCGTAGACGAGGCAATTGGGCTAGCAAGAATCGCCCAGGCGGGAGCAATTGTGGCTTCCCCAGTGGTTGAGCACGCCATGAATCAAGCCGACGGAATTGTGTTCGGACTAATGCCCGAACGAATCGTGCATGGCTTCGGCCGCCCGATTTCACCTCGAAGCGTAGATTGGGGGACGTTTCCTAATTTGGCTGAACGCTTGGGACTGCCAGCGCGTCTGAGTCGACCAACAGTTTTTGTCGGTCAGGAAACCGCGGTCCAGACCCTTCTCGGCTGCCTTGACACGGTGGAGCAGGGAGCAGGAATGTTGCTCTCGCTTATCGGCCCCCCGGGCATTGGAAAAACCTCTCTCGTAATTTCCTTTGCCGAAGAAGCAGCGAACAATGGATTTGCTGTTCTCTTCGGTTTGTGTCGCCGTGATCCGCACTTGCCGTTCGAACCGTTTGTCAACGCTCTCGAAGATTTGGTGCGTCGCCACCCTGGAGGGGCGGGAATCCTTGGGCCGTACCGAAAAGATCTTCAATTCTTGCTTGCGCCGTTCGATCAACACGCTGGTTTGGCATTTACGGCTGGTCCGAGCGGCGATGTCGACAACATCGTTGGTGGAAAAGAGCTTTCTACTTCGCCTGCAACCATTCCCGGTGACTTGATCGTGGGCTCCGTTGATGGCGTAACGGAGGTAGGCGCTGGTCTTTTTGGGGGTGTTGTTGACATTGATCTCAATCGGGGGCGGGCGATTGACGCCATGGTGCAGGTCCTGCGAAGTCTCAGCGAACAGCTTCCCGTGCTGTTGGTCCTTGATGACCTTCACTGGGCCGATGCTGCGACGGTCGATCTTCTGCAAACGTTGTTGTCCTCGATACAGGATCGCAGGATTTTGGTGATGGTTGCTTTGCGTGAGTACGAAAGCGTGGCGAACAGCCGGTTGGCCACGTTGTACCAATCGGTTGCCGGGACTGTACCGAGCCGCCGGGTATCGGTACAAGGCATCAGCGTCGACGCAGTTGCCGTTTTGGTTCGCCAAGCCAAGCTCAGTCACCTGGTTGGATTGGCGGAATCAATTCATGCTCGCACCGGAGGAAACCCTTTCTTGGTGGGCGAACTTCTCGCTGATGCTTCGAGCACCGGTTCCACATCCCCAATGGGTCTCAACGGACGGGTCCAAGATGCGATTGCCGGGCGCCTAGGTACGGTTGGTGAGGCATGTCGGAAGGTTTTGAGTGTGGCGGCGGTGGCTGGAAGTGAGTTTGACCCGGTGGTGGTTGCATCTGCGATCGGCTCAGATTCCTCGATCGAAGAGGTGTTTGATCTCTTTGACGAGGCGGTTGCCTCAGGCAACATTCGTGATCGTCAAGGGGAAGAGTTGAGTCTCACTTTTGATCATGAGTTGATCAGGGAGTCGTTGTTGGGCTCGATGACGCAGTTGCGAAAAACTCGTTTGCACCGCGAAATCGGCTTGGCCATAGAACGTCGTCACCCCACCGTTAGACCGTCCGATTTACCCAATTTGGCTCGCCATTTTACTGAGGCCGCCTCGTTAGGTGAATCGGGAAGAGCGTGCACCTATAACAACCTTGCCGCCGAATGGGCACTAAACACCAGCGGCGATTCTCAGGCTATTGACTATTTTCGGACGGCTCTTGATTTTTGCGATGATGATGTCGCTCGAGCGGAGATCATGGTTGGTTTGGGCGAAGCGTTACGTCGACGCGGTGACCGCTCGTACCGACGGGTTCTAGGTGATGCCGCGGCGATAGCCGATGCCAACGACGCAATCGAGCTTATGGCTCGAGCGGTGTTGACCGATTACCGTGGCACGTTTGGCATGGTGTTTGACATCGACGAGCCCCGAGTAAAAAGGTTGCGACGTGCCGTTGAACGAATTGGTGACTCTTCGCCGGCGATTTTGGCTGAGCTTCTTGCAGCTCTCGCCGTTGAGCTGGTTTGGTCACCTCAATGGCAGGAAAGCCTAAGCTTGAGCCAACAGGCCTTAGAGCTTGCTCGATCGGTGGGTGACGATGCACTTTTGGTTCGTGTACTCCAGCTCCGACAATGGGTTGTCTATCATCCGACATCGGCAAGAGTTTCCGAGGCTACTGAACTAGCGCTGCTATGTGCACATAGTAATGATTTGGTCGGCCGTTTCGAGGCAGCGGGGCACGCGACCTTTACCTACCTTCGGGCTGGCGAGCCAACGTTGCTGATGGAGTCGTTGGAGCTGGCTCGCTGGTTGGCGCAGCGAATCAATCGCCCGGCCGTCGACTGGATGTTGGCGCTGCGAGAGTCTGCGGTGGCCATGCTTGAATGCCGATTTAATGACCTTGAGGGGTTGATTGAATCATCGTTTACTTTGGGCACTGCAACCTCACAACCCGATGCCGCTCTGCAACAAAACGCACAAAGGTTCTGGGTAGATTTCGAGACGCAAGAGCCCCATCTGCAGCGTGAGAGCTTGCGGGGTTTGCTGAAGTACAAAGATCGTATGCCTCTGATTACTTGGCCGTCTTATGCATTTCGCCTTTTGGCCGTGGGTCTAAGAGATGAAGCCGAAGCCATGTTTCGCGTTCTGGAACCCGATATCGAGCAACGCCCACTCGACATCATGTGGCTTTGGAACACTTGTCAGCTGTCATCGTTGGCGCTCGAATTTGCCCCACATCTGGTCCACAAGCTCATCGAGCAGTTGGAGCCGCACCGGTTGGAGATTGCCAATACAGTGTTTGGCGGTGTAGGACCCGTTGCGCGGTTTCTTGGTTTAATGAAGACGTACATTGGCTCGTTTCGAGAGGCAAAGGCCGACCTTATTTTGGCTCGGGAAGTTGCTGAGCGAATGAAAGCTGTGTCGTGGAAAGCTTGGGTGAATCTCGATCTTGCCGACTTGATTGACGAGGTCGATGAAGGGAATTCCGATCTTTGGACATCGCAGGAACTTCGAGCCGAAGCGTTTGAAACGGCACAACGAATTGGCCTTTGTTTGCTCCGTGATCGGGCCCAGGATCCTAGTGTTGCTCGAATTCGGATGGGTGAGTTGGCCCGGGACTCTCGCCGTTGAGCTACTGGATTCGCGTGAATTCTCTGAGGAGCCAATGGATGTTCGGAATTCGAGCTTGGCTTTTTAGTCGCCTTTACTGACTTCTACTGTCCTACGGGAGTTGTAGCAAACGAGGCGATCTCGGCTGCGATCTGCTTGTCGAGTTCGGGATTCGCTAAAGCGTCATTGTCTAAGGCCCCCCATGGTGGCGGAGCGAACTGTGGCACTGTCGGAGTTCCAGGAGCGCCCGTTCCCACTTGCCCGTTGTTTGCGAGAGGCAACTGTTCCGGTGAAGACGCGGGCGACGGGGTGCTTGACACGGAAGCCGAGATCGGTATTGGAGCAGCAACTTGAGCAGCGGCAACTGGAGCAGCAACCACAAGGACAGCCGCTGGAGGAGCAACCTTTGGACCGTTGTCGGCCCAGTACAAGCGAGCGGCCGCTTCAAGAGTTGCGGCATCGAGGACGGTCTCGCGTTCTTCGTACTCACAGATCGATTTGGCCATCTTTGAGAGATCCCACGGATAGTTTGCGCGCAGACCAATGGGGTCTCGCGTGCGGCAGATGCGAGTCATGGTGGCGAAGGTATCTTGGGTAAGAGTTACCTTTTCATGTTTCCCGGCGAGCAAAAGAATTTCGCCGAACTGTTGCTCGTTTACCGGTCCAACAAATACTTTGTTTTTTACTCGTCGGAAAAAAGCTTCATCGCCCAAATCATCAGGGTCCATGTTGGTAGAGAACAGCACCATAAGCTCGAAAGGCATGGCGAACTTCACGCCCGTCCGCAGCGACAAGTAGTCGACTCGTTTTACGAGCGGATAAATCCACCGGTTCAACAACTGCTCTGGGGTGAGCACCTGTCGGCCAAAGTCGTCGATCAGGAACATGCCGTTGTTGGCTTTTACTTGGAGGGGAGCGGTGTACACGCCGCTAATTTCGTCGTAAGAAAGAAACAGGTTTTCCATCACTAACTCTCCACCAGCCACCACGAGCGGACGCTTGCAGGCTACCCATCGAGGATCGAGGTCCTCGGGCTGATCGGGGAGCGCCTCGTGAACCACCGGGTCGAACACCATTATGAATTGGCCCTCGACAACCACGGCCTTGGGAACGATTATGAAGTCGGGGTAAAGCCGCACCAAGCGTTCAGCGAGCGAGGTCTTTCCCGTTCCTGCCGGACCGTAGAAAAAGATGGAGTGCTGACTGTTAAACGCAGGACCGAGCTGATCAAGCATGTCGGTTGACACGACGAGATCGGAGAAGGCATTGCGGATCGACGCGCGATTGACCTTCATTGAAGCCTTCTGCAACATTACGGCACGCTGGTACGTTTCCAAAGTGACAGGGGCAACCCCGGAATATTGGCAGGAAAGAAACCGGTTGCGAGCTTCCTCTCGGCCGAACGTAGTCAACGAAAAAATGTAGTCATTGCCGGAAAGTGATTGCACGTCGATGTACTTGCGGCCGCGGAGTTCATCGAAGGCTTCGGAAAGCACACCGCCCGAAAGCCCAAGTGCTTTGCGAAGCTTGAGCAGCGATGTCGTTTCTTCCAGCAGGGTTCGGCGTAGAAAAAGATCAAGTACCAGGTTAAAAGGAAGATCCAAGGCAGAACGATTGAGTGGTTGCGATACGTCGAGAGTTGTTTCTTCGGGCACACCGTGACATCGACTTCTGGCCGCGCGTTCTTGAGGTTCGCTGTGCAGAAATTCGAATTTCCTTGAGACGCCCTCTGGAGACGAGACCGGTGGAACGTGGTGGGAACAAGGTCGTTCGGGCATTCTCCTAGATTGGAGAACATGCGATCAACGTTGTACGTCCCCGGAGACCAACCTCGAAAGATGTTGAAGGCCCTCAACAGTGGCGCTGATGCTTTGATCCTCGATCTTGAGGATGCCGTAGCGCCGAGCTCGAAGGAAGGAGCCCGAACCGCTGTGTGTTCGTTTTTAGCTCAATTTTCCGGTGTTGCACCCGCGCTTTGGGTGCGAATCAACCAGGGGGAACTGGGACGTCATGACGCAGCCGATGTGATCTCGTATGGGGGCTTAAGAGTGGCGGGTCTGTTTGTGCCGAAGGTTGATTCTCTTGCCGAGCTTGATGCTCTCGACGCTTCGGTGCAATCCGCCGAAGCTGAAATCGGCATTCAAACCGGATCGATACAATTCTGTGCGCTTATCGAAACCGCAACGGGTGTTTTGCGGTCTGCGGAGTTGGCGTTGCATCAACGAGTCAATCGTATTGCGATAGGCGAGGCTGACTTGAGTTCCGAGTTGGGAGTTGAACTCACCCCAGGTGATGAACACGAATTGTTGCTAGCACGGTCGATGCTTGTGCTTGCGGCTTCAGCAGCGGGACTCCACCCACCAATTGGCCCAGTGTCAACCAATTTTAGTGATTTGGATGATTTTCGGGAAAGTACCGTGGCGTTAAAGAAGCTTGGTTTCGTTGGCCGCTCGGCTATTCATCCCGCACAGGTGCCGGTGATTAATGAAGTTTTTACGCCTAGCGAAGCCGAAGTTGTAAAGGCACTCCGATTGGTTGAACTCTTCGAGTTGGCCGTAAGCGAAGGTCGGGGGGTTTGTGTAGACGACCTCGGAAAGATGGTCGATGAAGCTGTGGTTCGTTCAGCCCGACGAACCCTCCTCCGAATTCGCTAAAGCTAGGTCGAGGTCGCTAAAGGGCGGCCGACGGGACCGAGGGCAGTCACTTCCCCAAAACCCCCAGCAGGTCGTAGGGGATTACGCGGATAGGAACCGGATCTTCTTTCCGTCAATCTGAATGCATGTCTACCGCAACCCTGTCCCGTGCCCCCGGAGCAACCCCGCCGCAACCCCGCCTTGCGGCCCAGTTGGCGAACACCCCATCGACCAGAAATCGAGCAATCGATGCCTACAGGGCCGCGGCCATGTGCGCTGTTGCTCTGGGTCACTGGATCGCGGCCGACGTGCGCATGGTCAATGGTTCGCTTTCCGGCGCCAATGCCCTCGATCATGTTCGTGGATTGCACATTTTGACGTGGGTCTTCCAAGTAATGCCCGTGTTCTTTTGCATCGGCGGTTACTCCAACGCTGCTTCACTTGATGCCCATCACCGTGCGGGTAAGGAGAACGCATCGTGGGTTCGGGCTCGTTTGCTTCGGCTCACGACACCATCGGTTTGGTTAGCGGGAACTTGGTTGATTGTTTTGGCTGCAGGTCGAATTCTAGGTTTCTCATCGTTGGCCGAAAAGGCGGTGGCCGTTGCCGCCATTCCGTTGTGGTTTCTCGCCAACTATGTAGCCGATACCGCGCTCTCGCCCATCACGCTGCGCCTCTACCGCGCATATGGGATGCGTTTCGTAGGTGCACTTTTTGCCCTGTTCGCGGTGGGTGAAGCCGCACGGTTTCCTGCTATCCACTTCGTTCCCCAAATCAACATTGTGCTGGGTTGGTTGCTGTTTCAGATGCTGGGCTTTGCGTGGAAGGACGGCCATCTGCCTAGTGGTGCGAAGTTGGTGAAGTTTGGGATCGCCTCATGGAGCGTCGCGGCTGGGTTGGTAGCTTTTGGTCCTTGGCCGCTCGCTATGGTTTCGGTTCCGGGCGCCCGCTTTGCCAATACTTGGCCGCCATCGCTTGCCCTGATGTTTTACGGCTTTGGGTTGTGTTCCTTTGCCATCGCCGCCTCCCCTCGGATCAGTGGTTTCTTGACCGGCAATGCCAGGGCTTGGAAGTTCGTAGTGGTTGCCAATACCATGACCATGACCTCGTATTTGTGGCACTTCACTGCTCTCTCGATTGCTACGGTGATCTTGGGCCGATGGAATCTGCTGCCGACGGCTTTGGTCGGGAGTGGTGCCTGGTGGCTGCAGAAGGTTCCCGTCATGGCGGTTGCGCTGGCTGTCTTGGCTGGCTTGGTGCTCGTGCTTTCGCCAAAGGAACGCAAAGGTTTGCTGGGCGGCGCCAGTCAGGCGGCCTCCGCGTCAAAGTGGACATTTTCCGCCCACACGGTTGTCCTCTTAATTGGAGCTGCGGGATTTGTTCTTGCTGCCGGATTTGAGATTTGGACTGCAGCTGAAGGTAGCCCGATGCTGGCGATCCCAGGAATGTTGGCGGTTCTGGGTGTTCACCACGGGCTCCGCAGGTTGAACCGTCACGTGGCCTAGGACCCCAAGCCGACAGAATGGATACATGGAGCCGAGCACGCTTTCGTACGGCGTAGTCGGTCGGCAGAAACTTCAGCCGACGAAGGCTTCCGATCAGCTTTGAGGAATTGTGTAGAGGCGGGAACTGCATTGTCGGTCTGTAGCGTCAAACCAACCGTACGATCACTAAACGCACTACACGTCATTGCAAGATCCTGCGGTTCAGTCACGTTGTTGTGGTTTGCGCACCGGGGTTTTGTAAGGTCTCGCTTTCCTGAGGCCAACGCAATGGAGAACCGCATGAGAATCAGCAAACAGCTTCAGCCACCGCAGCAAACCCCGACTGGGGGACGACGAGTAACAGGAATTTCTGCCTTTGTCTTGGCGGTCTCAGTGCTGGTCGCTGGGGGTGGTGCCGGTTCGGCGGTGGTGCCGGTTCCTCCGGTTGCGCCGATAGCTCTAGGCGGGCCGGGCGTAGTGCCAGCATCGGGTATTGGTGCTTCATCCTCGTCGCCTGCCTCGAACGCTCGGACAGGTTCAGGCAATCCCTACAACGTTCTGAAGGCGCCGAAGCGCGACGGTCGCTTGCATCTGGTACTTGCTTCGCCGAAGGGGCAGCTTCGATTGGTGACGAAATCAACGGAGTTGCGCTGGGTATTTGATCGCCCCATTATCCCGCTGTCCACGATCGACCAACGGACTCCCTCACCATCATCGGCACCAATTTCATCCTCATCCGCATCATCCTCATCATCATCAGGACAGGCAACGCCGCAGGGTACAAATCAGTCGGCCGTCGGTGGCCTAGCTAACGCCGATTCAGGAAAATATGTGCACATAGAACCAGCGATTGAAGGTTCGTTCCGTTGGTCCTCCACCCGAGTGTTGGTCTTTACTCCGGCGAAGAAACTTCCGGCTTCCACGCACTTTGATGTAACACTCGCTGGCGTGACTGCCCTCGATGGCACCACGCTGGCCGCACCGGTTGATTCGTCGTTCGATACTCCCCGGGTGAACTGCACGCTGTACGGAACCGATAAGGCATGGAACTCTGGACGAGCCAACGGCGCCGTTTTGGTGACATGCGATCAAGAAGTCGATGGGCCCGATGTTGCTGCGCACGCCACGTTTGCCGTTCAGAGCGTGGTGGATGTTCTTGGCAATTACCGTCCGTCGGATGCTGATTTTGCGGCCATGCGGTTTGCCGACCCTAAAGGCGCGGCTCTTCTCGAAGCGCGGCTGTCTGAACTGTCGTCGGGAACGGTGTCTGAACGACCCGCCGTGCTAACAAAATCTGCTCCGTGCCCTGATCGTGGCAAACGGACCATCACCTGTCATTGGCTCAGTTTGGGTTCCCCAGCGCGCGCCCCCGGGGCCATCGCCGGATCTGCAGCATCGGGAACCTCTACGGACTTACCGTTAGATGCTGATGTGCAGCTTCGGTTCGCAGACGGCATTGCCAGTAAAAGCGGCAAGTTGACCAGTTTGTTTCTTCAGCCCATTTCGGTACGAACACCAACGGCGCTTTTGGTGGGTATCGAATGCACCAAAGACTGTGACCCGGAGGGTGGACTAAACCTTTCGCTGCGCAGCGAAGTGCTGACCAAATCTCTGGACGGAAAAATCACACTGACCGCTGTTGACGCAGCAGGAAAGCCCGGAACGTCAATCACGTACCGGTACAAATCTGATGAGGATTCACCTCTGTCGCTGAACTGGGCCGAGATTGTTCCCGGTGGAACCTATCGCCTTGATCTTGATCCAACAATTGCTGATAGCAACGGACGCACCTTAGGATACCGATACCTTGCCACGGTAAGCTTTGGACACCGTCGAGCCTATCTACAACTTCCATCCGGTGAGTTTGTGAGTGCTGCGAGCTTGCGAACGTTGACCATTCCTGTTCGTAACGTCACGGCCATCGATCAAGTGATTCGCGCACTTACAATCGATACGTTGCAAGAAACTCTCCTAGCGTCACAACTCAACAATGCCCCGGCCCTGCTTGGTCTTGAGCGTGATAGCAAAGAAGTGCTCCTTCCTCAAGCAACGCAATCGCTCGACGCCGCGGTTGATTTTCCCCTCGAACTTCTCGGTGGACCTAACAGCACCGGAACATTTCTGGTGGCCATACGTGGGAAACGTTTTGCACCGCAAAGCACCTATGGCGGCACGTCGGATTGGCAGATAGCCATCATCCAGCGAGGCGATCGTGGCATCACCGTCAAGCGGTCACCCATCGATGTGTTGGTCGCCGTTACTTCACTAGCCAATGGCAAGCCGGGAATTGCTGCAGAGTCCGGTGCGGGGGATCAGGTTCGTGTAGCCGCTCTGCCCTTTGTTCCCGATCCGCAAAATCCTTCAGCTCCCGTTGCGTCATTGGTTCCGTTGCCGGCGAAGTCGGTTCGCGCAAGCGTTACCGACGCTCAAGGTTTCGTAAAACTTCCCGCCCCTCCGTGCCCAACTGCAATAGTTGACACTCAACCGAGCGGAACGAATGGCGCGTCCTCAGGCGAGGCGAAGCGACCTTCGGCTCCGTTGAATCCTGGTAATTCTGGAGGCTGTGAGCTCGTGGCTATGGTTACAGCTGCTGATGGCTCAGCCTTGGCCTACAACCGATCTTCGTGGGTTATCGGCGGGGGCCCACGGCCTTTCGACGAAGGGGTCCGGGCCATGTCGCCTGTTAACGAACCTTCGGTAGGTGAAGGTACCGGAGGAAATGAGCCAGCGGCAACTACTCCTGCGAATGTGGTGCTCCCGGCGGTCCCAAGTCTTCCGATTGGCGAAAGGTTTATAGGTGCGCTGTTCACCGATCGAGGGGTCTACAAAGGTGGTGAGGAAGTCCATGTTCGCGGGAACCTACGCGTGGAGTTTCCTCGCGGTGTGAAACTGTTACCCGTAAATCTGTTCCCCCGGGTTGGGGTATTTGTGACCGACGATGCCGGAAGTGAGGTGTGGCGAGGCGTCGTCGACGTTGACCAGGGTTCTTCCCGTGGTGGATTCGAGGTCGTGTTCACCCTTCCCGTAGATGCCGGTCAAGGGAACTACACCGTTTCTGTGGTGAACGGTATGGTGTCAACGTCGTTCCTTTCGACAACGTTTCGCCGACCAGATTTTAAGGTAGATGTAGCCATAGATCGTCCTTCCTACGTACCCGGAGAAACGGTCACAGGTTCTTCCACCGGTACGTACCTTTTCGGTGCTCCTATGGCCGGTCTGGAAAGTAAGTGGGTAGCAACGGCGTTACCCACTTCGTTTGATCCAACCACCGCTCATCCCGAGTTGGGCCTTCGCAATTTCTCATGGACCTATGTATGCATATGGTATGAACGCTGTGATGATCGAAACGCAGAAGGGATCATTGGAACCGCCAGTAGCAAGCTGGATGGTGAAGGAAAACAGGCCGTCAAGTTTGCTGTACTCACGAACAACAAACGGCATTCGCCGTCGAGCGTAACGGTCGAAGGGGTCGTAACCAACGTTGATCGCCAGGTCATTGCGAATCGGGCAACCACGCTTGTACATGTTGGTGACTACTCCTTGGGTGTCAAGGCCTCCAGCTATTTCGGTAACGTCGGAAAGCCGATCATCGCTCAAGTAGCTGCATTAAAGGCCAACGGAACCTGGCAAAACGGGACGTTGGTAAAGACCTCGTTGCTTCGTTGGGATTGGCCCGATGAGCCTGATGGTCAGGGCTCCTATGCCCCGAAAGCCACGGTAATTGCGACAGGGAGTATCACCACTTCCGCGAGTGCGAGCGATTTTGCCTTCACCCCAGACAAGCCCGGAACCTTCGAACTTCGCGTGGAATCTACCGACGCTCAGGGCAACCACATCGAGGCAGGCATCATCACGTACGTGTTGGGTAAAGATGCTTCGTTCGGCCAGCGTGATTTCAGCGTCATTGAACTTACCGCATCGGCAGAAAGCTACGCGATTGGTGATCAGGCACAGGTGCTCATCAAGTCTCCGTGGCCGGTGGCCGAAGGCATTGTCACCGTCGAGCGCGACGACATTATGTCCTATGCGCGCATCTCAGTGACCGGAGGCGCTGCGGCACTCACCATCCCGATCTCAGCCGAGTCTTTGCCCAATGTGCACGTATCGGTCACGCTGTTCCGCATCTCGCCACCGGTTCCTCAAATCCTTGACACTCAAACCCCTACACAAGCCCAAGAGCCATTGGCTCAGGTGATCACTAGTTCGATCTCGCTGCTAGTGCCACCGGTTAGTAAGACGCTTGGCGTGAAGGTTTCTACCGACGTGACCACCTATCGTCCGGGTTCTGAAGCTGCAGCTACGGTACAACTAACCGATCTGAAAGGCGGGCCCCTGGATGGAACCGTAACACTTTGGGCCGTTGATGAAGGTGTACTGCGACTCACCGGCTACACGGTCCCCGATTTGTTAGCGCAACTGTGGCCAGAGCGGCCAAACCGAGTGCAAACTTCCGACAGTCGTACCCACACATTGTTTACCGAGCGTGCGCAAGGGGGCAATTCCAAAACGATGAGGATGAAAGCTTCGGGTACCTCTGCCGATTCTGCGCTTTTGGAAAGTTCCGCATCTCCGGCGACAGCGGCTGCCCCTGGCCTGTTTGATGCGAAAAAGCCGGGTTCTAAGGATGGTGGCGGTGAATCAATCACTCTGCGAACCGATTTTCGTGTCCTAGCTCACTGGGAGGGCAACGCCGTAGTAAATGGATCAGGATCGGTAAGCGTGCCTATAAAACTTCCACAGTCGCTCACCAGCTATCGAGTTATCGCCGTGGCCAGTAGCGGGAATGATCGCTTCGGTGGCGGTAGCACGGTTGTGGAAATTCGTCAGCCGTTTATGGTGCAACCGGCACTGCCGCGTTTTGTGGCTATCGGAGACAGTTTCGAAGCCGGCGCAGTGCTGCAAAACCAAACCGGAAAACCCGGTGAGGTGACCTTCACGCTCGACATACCGGCCGATTCGCCCGTCTCGATCAATGGCCCGGCAACGCAAACGCTAACCCTCCCGGTCGGTCCAACGGAAATGCGGTTCCGTCTGCAGGCCAATCGTTTGGGAACGTGGAACGCGCAGTTCAAAGCATTGCTCAACGGGGGAGGTACTGGCAAAGATGAATCTGATGCCGTGCAAATTTCGGTACCGGTTCTTCTTACCCATCGTCTTGAAACGGTGGCCGCAGCCGGGCAGGTAATTGCTTCGGCGAGCGGCGCGCAAGAAGTTGAGCAAATCGTTCCGCCTGTAAGCGCTGTACCCGATCAGGGGGGCCTGGACATCAGCGCCGCAAGCAGCCCGCTGGTCGGCCTGCAAAACGGTGTCAACTATTTGGTGGAGTATCCCTATGGGTGCTTAGAACAACGCTCCAGCCGTTTGCGAGCCCTAGTGATGCTGAGTAACCTGCGCGAACAATTTCCACTTCCGTCGCTAGCCGGAGAGAAATTTGCACAATCAATCACCGCGGAAATGTCGCGAATTCGCAACTACCTCACTCCTGAGGGTGGGTTGAGCTACTGGGAAGGCAGCAACTCGGCTGACGTGTATTTGTCAGCACGCGTACTTATTCTGTTGCTGGACGCACAAGATCTAGGCGTTGCCGTTCCCAACGACGTAATCACCCGAGTTACCAGTTATCTCGGCGGCATCGTGGAGAATGTGAAATCGCAAAGTCTTCGTCGGCCCCTGCGAGATATCGATGGTATTTGGCCAAACCGTGCTCATGTTCTTTATGCCCTCGCCCGTGCCGGTGTGCCTGATGCAGAGTTAATGGCCAAGCTGTGGACGCGTCGTGCGGAGTTGCCCGTGCTTGAACAGTTGCATCTGGTGAACGCCATGGTACTGGGAGGAATGAAAGGCATACGCGTCAACAAACTGTATGGAGAACTGCTCAGCTCTGTCCGAGTGGAGGCCGATCAAGCGTTCCTGCAGGACGAAACATCACCAGAGGCGTGGGATCGATTCGTGTGCCCGTGCTCTGCGTACCTGGGAGCTGGCAATACGCACAATACGGCGGAGTTCCTTTCGCTTTTGGTGAAGGCTGATCCAAAGAATCCACTTGCACCGCAAATGGCTCGTTGGTTGATGGCGCAGCGGGACAAGCAAGGCCGTTGGGACAACACCTTGGAAAACGGCTATGCACTTACGGCTTTAGTGGATTACTACCGGGCCGCGGAACCAACCGCACCAAACTTCAGAGCCGAGGTGCTCCTGGGAACGACAAGTGCTTTCGAAACGGTGTTCTCCGGTCGATCGTTGGCTGCGCAAAGCACACAAATCCCCATGAGCAAACTCTCTTCTATGCTCAACGCCCAAGCTGTTGCAACACCTGCTGGATTGGTTCCGCTGAGCGTGAAGGCTACCGGCACCGGAACACTGTTCTGGAATGCGCGCTTACGGTATGAACCAACTACGAAGACGCTTAAGGCAATCGATTCTGGGTTTGCCGTTGAGCGTACTTACTTGCCGTATGTGGGAACCGAGAACCGAACTATCAACGGTGTCTCGACCTTTGCTGCAGGTGACTTGGTGCGGGTGAGCTTGAACATCCGAACACAGCAGAATCGTCGCAATGTGGTGATTGATGATCCGATTCCCGCCGGGCTTGAACCTCTGGATGCTCGGTTGAGTTCAACCTCGCAGACAGAAGTTTCCGCCGGTGCAGCAGTTGCCGATGGGGCTTCGTTTGGCATTGATCACGTGGAGGTCCAAGACAACCGGGTGTTGCTTTTTGCCACCGGCCTCAAACCCGGAACCTTTTCCTACACCTACGTTGCCCGCGCAACCACCCCCGGAACGTTCATAGCGGCGCCAACACAAGCCGAAGAAATGTATCGCCCCGAAATTTTCGGCCGCACTTCAACCGCCACGATGGTGATCACGCCGCCAAACCCGTAACACGACCCAGTAGGTGAAATTCGGTACGTAGATGCGGCTCTGTCGGCGGATTTCTGAATCCACACTGCAATCTATTGAAAAATTCCTTTAATTACGCATGACCCAAGCCGCACGAACAAACACGCTAATGGCCGACGAGGATGAATCGCACTCCGTTGGGATCAAGGCCCCATGCAGCTTTGCTCCCGCCGATTGCACAACCATCACCAAGATCGACGACGTCGCCAAAGGTTGCACCAGCTCGAAACATTTGTGCGGCGGAAGCGGCCACGTCGGCAACTATAAAACACCCGAGAGGACGAGCTGCTGGTAGGGGCCAGGTTTGAACGATCTCAGCATGGTCATCAGGCGTAAGTCCACCGAACTCGATGAACTCGTAGCAAATGGGGTTGATGAACTCGTCGCAAATTATGGTTATACGTGCACTTACGGCTGGGGGGAGTTTCATCAGCGTAGAAAGCCCGGAATCCAAATTGGCATCCGTAATGGTCATGCCCATCTGCTCACTCCAAAATCGGTTCGCTGTCTCGACGTTGCGTACCGTAGAAATGATCGCGTGAATCTCCGAATGCAGCCACTCTGGATGAATATCCAGCACGCTCGGGCGGCGAACACCGATTTGAGTGAAGACCAACACTGATTGATCGGGGCCTACTACCGATACTTGTTCAACGGCGATGTCGTCGAAGTTGTAGTCCAATCGTCCGACGGGTGTAGCCCCCAATTCGGCTGCCAGGGCTAGCGAAGCCTCCATATCGGTCGTGTACAAATCCACCGCGTAAGGACCAGCCTCGAAGGCCCCTTCTCTGCTTCGGCGGCGCGGGGTTTGCACTAACCAAATAGCTCCACCAGGGGCTTCGTCCACTCGCAGCTCAATCTGCTCTACCTCTCCAGCGAGCCCAAACAGGCCATCTGCCACGTCGGGGTCAAGCGTGTTTTCCGTAGTGATACCAAATCCCAAACCGGTCCACCAGTTGATCGAGGTATCAAGGTCGATGGTACCAATCACCACGTGGGTAGGGCTACCGAGGGTCAAGAGGTCGGACACAAAGGCTCCTGCTTTTCACAGTTGTCCCAGTTATCCGAGTCGTCCCAGTTGGTGGTCACGGCTGAAATCCTACCGGCCTGCTCCGACGCAATGGGCGCGGTCGCACTGGCTGAAACTTGTCTTTTCAAGCGCGGAGCACAAAGTTTCTAGTTGCGTTCACGGGAGCACACCGATAAAGATCGGACGTCAAACCCACTGAATGCCAACACGACTGGCACAACCGGCCGCACTGTCACAACTGTCACAATTATTGAGCCAAAGGCTGAGGACGAAATGAGCATGTACCCCTACGCCGAAAAATATCCCGTCCTGCGAGGTATGCCATTGGAGGGACGAAGTAGAGAAACAATCCTCGCCGAACTGGCAGAAATGGCTGCATTGGAAGATCCTGCTTGGGAAGCGGGGAAGGCCTCGGGCTCTTTTTACTGCGGCGACCGCGACCACTACGCCTTCATGTCCGAAGCTTTCTCCCTCTATGGGCACATGAACGCGTTGCAACGAGATGTATGCCCTTCTTCAACGCGATTCGAAGGCGAAATCATCGCTATGGGTCTCGATTTGTTTCATGCATCCTCTGCGGTTGAACACACCACTCATGCAGATCCCGTGGGCATGGTCACCAGCGGCGGAAGTGGGAGCATTTTGCACGCGGTACTTTCTTATCGAGAACTGGCAAAGAAGAAACGCAGTGTGCACATACCAAACTTCGTGAAGCCCGAAACCGCCCACCCGGCTTTTGACAAGGCCTGCCATTTGTTAGGCGTAGAACTTCGTGTCGCTGCGGTTGATCCAGTGACCACCCTAGCCACCTCTGAAGCCATGGATACGCTGATCGATGAAAACACAATTGCCATAGTTGGGTCGGCCTCAAACTACGGCTACGGCACGATCGATAACATCTTTGAGCTCGGACAATTGGCGCAACGACGACATGTAGGCCTCCACGTCGACGGGTGCCTTGGTGGCTTCATCCTTCCCTGGGGTGAGCAGCTCGGCTACCCAATTCCTCCCTTCGATTTTCGTGTCCCGGGAGTAACTTCGATTTCAGCAGACACTCATAAGTATGGATATGGTCTTAAGGGAACGTCCCTACTTTTGTTTCGGGATCGCGAGCTGCGTAATGCCCAGTACTTTTTCCAAACCGCCTGGACCGGTGGAAAGTACTGTTCCCCAGGAATTGATGGATCCCGCTCGAGCGGACTGCTTGCTGCTACCTGGGCGGGCATGGTGGCCACCGGAAAAAATGGTTACCTCAACTACGCCAAGGCAATTTTCGAAACGGCTTACGCCATGCAAGATGCGGTGAAGTCACATCCTGAACTTCGTTTAATTGGCGCTCCGACGTATCTGTTCTCCTTCACCTCAGACCAGTTTGACATTTACTTGATCAACGATTTCTTACGCACCCGAGGATGGCGTCTTAACGGTCTGCAATATCCCGATGCCATCCACATGGCCGTCACGAGACCGCAAACTCAGCCCGGTGTCGTTGAATCGTGGATTGCCGATTTGTCCGAAGCTGTTTCCTATGCGCACGAACAATACGCCGCAGGGAACCGAGCCAAAACCTCCGCAATCTATGGAGGCGTAGCCAACGGTTGGACCGAGGAAGCCGATGAATTCATCCAAAACGTCATGGGTACGATGATGGACCGCCACCAATCGCTTCCGCCCCAGTAGGTACCTGGACATTTATGTCTGTATATCTGTAGGCCTCGGTCGGTCTTATCGGTCGGAAATTCTTGGTTGGGTAATCGCCGACCGCGTTAAGTCAGAGCCGAGCGCCTCGTTTGCTGGAAATTACGCCGGTGTCAAACCCGGCTAGGTGCAGGCCGCCAGCAAATCGTGCATGTTCGATTTTGATGCAACGGTCCATGACAACGTGAAGCCCTCCGGCGCGTGCAATCGTTGCTGCCTCCTCGGAAACTACGCCAAGCTGTAGCCACAACGCCGAAGCACCAAGGGCAACTGCCGCCGTAGCAACCGCAGGACAGTCTGCGGGCTTACGAAACACGTCAATCAGATCAGGGGTTCCTGGCAGATCGTCGAGCGATGGGTAGACCGGGCGCCCGAGAATTTCTCCACCCTTTGGATTCACAAACCACACTTCGTAGTTCGTCGAAGACAACAAATACGTCGAAACGAAGTAGCTCGGGCGGGACCTGTCCGCCGACGCTCCAACCATGGCAATTGTGTGCGCCGAAGCAAGAATCGCCTTTCGTTGCAGCGCGCTGTTGCGGTTCTCTTCTTTCGGAGCGGGTAAATCCATTCCGGTCGGCATAATGCTCATAGGGACGCCTTTCTGCTTGTTGGGGAACGAACTGCGTTGGTGTCATCGGCCAAAGAGCTTTGCGAAACGTCGAGCGCTTGATCGATATCCCAACAAATGTCTTCTAGATCCTCCAAGCCAACGGAGATGCGAACCATTTCTGGCGCTACTCCGCCGGCAAGCAGTGCCTCCTCGGAAAGCTGACGATGCGTTGTGGATGCCGGATGAATAACCAATGTTCGAGCATCACCGATATTGGCAAGGTGACTGCACAATGCCAGGGATTCAATAAATCGAGCTGCACCCGCTCGACCGCCAGCAACACCAAAGGTGAATACTGCTCCTGCGCCGTCGGGCAAATAGTGATTGACCTTGTCGTACTGCGCTTCGCCTAGGGTGCCGTGCATACCCGGGTAGCGGACCCATTCAACAAACGGGTGACGAGCCAAGAATGAGGCGACATCCATGGCGTTCTCCACATGGGAGGCCATCCGCAACGGCAGCGTGTCAATGCCCTGTAGCAACAAAAATGCATTGAACGGTGAGAGGCAAGCTCCACCATCGCGCAGCTGCTGGTTACGTAACTTTGTGCAGAACGCATACTCGCCAAAGTTCTCCCACCATTGTAAGCCCCCATAGGAAGCAACTGGCGTGGTGAAATGGGAGTAGTTTCCGTTACCCCAATTGACCGTGCCTGAATCAATCACCGCCCCACCTAATGACGTGCCATGGCCGCCCAGGAATTTGGTAACGGAATGAATCACAATGTCGGCACCGTGCTCAATCGGTCTGCAAAGGAATGGAGTAGCCAAAGTGTTATCGACCACCAATACGATCCCAGCCTCACGGGCGACGTTACTAAGCGCGCTGATGTCCGCCACAACGCCGGTTGGATTGCCGATGGTCTCGGCGTACAACAGCTTCGTCCTACCGGGGATGATTGCCGCAGCGAAGGCTGAAGGGGAGTCGGCCGGAACAAACGTGGTTTCAATCCCAAGTTCACGCAGGGTCACGTCAAGCAAGGTGTAGGTACCGCCGTACAACGACGCACTCGCCACCACATGATCGCCAGCCCGAGCGAGAGCCGTAATGGCCGCAAACTCCGCAGCTTGACCGCTGGCAAATGCCACGCAACCAATGCCACCTTCTAAAGAGGCCAAACGCTCTTCCAAAACAGCGGTGGTGGGGTTGCCAAGCCGAGTGTAAATGTTTCCGTACTTCTGTAGAGCGAAGAGGTCAGCCGCATCGGCCCCGTCCTCGAACACGAAGCTCGTGGTCTGGAAGATGGGGACGGCCCGTGCCCCCGTTGCGGCATCGGGAATAGCCCCGGCATGTAACGCCCGGGTTCGAAAACCCCATGGTCTGTCGCTCATCTGCAATCCCTTCACGTCAATGGTGGAGCGCGTGTATGCGCAAGTGCTTCTGCAGTGATGTCGTCTCGATCCGTTTTAACGATGGGCTTGAACGATGCGGATCGGGGTGAAGCACTGCAGGGCAACTTTTAGCTTCCCTGAGCTAGTGACGTATGCCTCATCCGTGGAAAAAGCCTAATTAGTAAAGCACCTCTTAACCGGGCAGTAACTGCATAGCCGTAACTTTGCGTCGTTTCGGCCGGAATTTTGGTTTCTGGACTTCAACCCGCAATACAGTGCGTCATGCAGAAGCGATCGTTCGCGTTAACACCCTCCCATTGTTGGTTGAAAATGCCATGAGCCGCTGGTATTTGGCTATCGATTTGGGAACGGGGGGAGCAAAGGTTGCCGGAGTTTCTTTAGACGGCACCGTTCTCGTCGCAGAATTTGCCCGTATCGACATGATCCTGCGAGCCGACGGTGCAGCAGAGCAAGACCCAGCTCAGTGGTGGCAAGCAATATCTGCGGCGATGCACAAAATCGTTGCAACCATCGGCCAACTCGTAGGTTCCCAACATCAACGAGCCAATTGTGCCGGAATCGGAATCACCGGCCAATGGGGCTCGACGGTGCCGGTCGGTAGCAGCGGTGAAGCCGTTGGCCCGTGCATGACCTGGCAAGATGATCGCGGTGGCCCCTGGTCAAAGAAACTCGTGGGCGGAACCATCGATATTGCCGGGTTCGGACCCAAAAAAGTGGTGACCTGGCTTCGTCTAGCGGGGGGTGCTCCCGCCCCCTCGGGTGCCGATCCAACCGGGCACATCCAATACTTCCGCCACCGTCACCCCGATATCTATGCCAAAACGGCAGCGTTCCTAGAACCCGTTGACTACATAGGCTTACAACTCACCGGACGAATCGCAGCCACCCCCGCATCCATGGTGCTTTCTTGGCTTACCGACAACCGGGTAGGTGTCACCGTGGCCTATCACCGCGACCTGATCAAACTGGCCGATCGCGACCCTGCCAAACTTCCTGAACTTCTGCCGACGGGTTCCACATTGGGCCACATACTCCCAGCGCTTGCCAAGTCACTCGGAATCCCAGCGGATACCCCGGTTGTCGCTGGAATCCCCGATCTTCACACTGCAGCTTTGGGTGCTGGAGCCATCGCCGATTTCGAAGGTCACATCGCCATTTCTACGTCAGCTTGGGTCTCGGCCCCCGTCCCGTTCAAAAAGACCGACGTTATCCACCAAATGACCTCGATCCCCGGGCTGAGATCCGGCTCATATCTGATTGCCAACAACCACGAAACCGGTGGCGCCACGCTGCGGTGGTTACGCGACTCAGTCCTTAGCGGTGACGACGGCCTAGGCAACCCCGATCTGTCCTATGACTCCATCACTGCAGCCGCAGCCCAATCTCCGGTGGGAAGCGGTGGAGTGATCTTCGCCCCCTGGCTCAAAGGTGAGCGATCGCCCGTAGAGGACCGAAACCTCCGGGCCTCTTTCCTCAACATTGGATTAGCCACTACCCGAGCCGATCTCGTCCGCTCCGTTCTAGAAGGGGTTGCCTACAACGCCCTATGGCTTTTAGAAGCAACCGAAAAATTTGCGGGACGCGAACTCGACGGACTGCGAGTACTTGGGGGAGGGGCCCAATCGGATCTGTGGTGCCAAATCCATGCCGACGTGATTGGGCGACCCATCCTCCAAGTGGCCGATCCGCTCAATGTCAACGTCCGAGGTGCGGCTTGGTTTGCCGCCATTTCACTCGGTCATCTGAGCGCTGACGAACTTGGGGCCATTACTCCTGCCGCCCAAACCTTCCGCCCCAACGGATCGGCCAGTGCAACCTACAAGCCCCTCTACGCCGAGTTCGTCCGCCTAGCGAAGTCACAAAAAGCAATGTACAAAAGGCTCAACGGACGCAAGCGCACCTAGCCCGACGACCTAGCCCGACGAAGAGCTTTAGCTAGCCCGACGACCTAGCCCGACGAAGAGCTTTAGCTAGCCTTCTTCTTGGACTTGGCTTTCGGCTTGGCTGGGAGACGTTCGCAACCCTCGATATGGTCGTTCACCATCCCCGACGATTGCATGAACGCATACAGAGTTGTGGGGCCAACAAACCGGAAGCCCCGCTTCAACAGTTCTTTGGAAAGCGCCTTCGACTCTGGGATATGCCCGTCAATCTCGTCAATTACGGTGAGCATGCGTGCACGTGACGGGGGAGCGAACGACCAACAAAGCTCATCAAGGGACTGCCCTTCAGCAATCATCTTTTGCGCTGCCCGTGCATTCCCAATGGCTGCCACGATCTTGGCCCGATTGCGAACGATCCCGGCGTCGCCCAATAATCGAGCTACATCGTCGTCCCCAAATGCTGCCACCGTGTCGATATCGAAATCACGGAAAGCCGACCGGAAGTTCTCACGTTTCCGCAAAATAGTGATCCAAGAAAGTCCCGCCTGCATACCTTCGAGGATCAGCTTCTCGAAGACCCGGTTCTCGCCGTGAAGAGCCCAACCCCATTCGGTGTCGTGATAGCGCTGATACTGCTTGTCATCTCCACACCACCAGCATCGGTTGATTCCATCAGACCCCACTCGCAATGACCCGTTCACTTCATGGATCGTATAGCGAAGAATTCCTTGACTCGACTCCCAACTGCCCGGCCCCTGTCTGGATAACCGGTCTCCTGTCTTGGGTAATCGCTCGGTAGCCCCTCGTCGTTGGGTGCTATGCGGAAGCACAGCTCATGACGCTTCTTGCACAAGTGGTGCACGAAACCTGTTCATCGGCGGC
>JAYUVJ010000134.1:0-2110 GCA_043754155.1 Acidimicrobiia bacterium | reverse complement strand
AGGCCATCGGCGAGAGAGACTTTTTCATGTGTGCACAGACCATCTGTGGCGAAGAAATCGCTCTCAGGCGACCGGTAAATCGCGTACTTTTTCGCATCGTGCTGGAAGGGAAATACATCCTCCTCGTCAATGTCATCGACTGCACAAACTTCAACCCAATGCGACATGTTCTACTCCGATAGAGGGGATGGAAACGCCAGTGGCGGTTGGCGGGAAAACGGGAACGATGGAAAACGCTGGATAACTTTTTTGGCGCTGCAGCGCTGGAATGATTGCTTTGTAGGCAGCAAATATGCTCGTGGTTGGCGCTGGAAGGTCAGCCTTCAACGCTTCATGAAGCTTCGGTAGGGCATGAAAGGGCACCATAGGGAACATGTGGTGCTCAAGGTGATAATTCATGTTCCAGTAGATGAACCGGCTGATCGGATTCATGTACACCGTGCGGCTGTTAAGTCGATGATCTGTCACGTCTTCTTGCAATCCAGCATGTTGAGTTATCCCGGTAAGCACATGATGCCAAGCGCCGTACATACGGGGAAGCCCAACGAGCACAAAGGGAAGAATGCTCCAGGTGGTAAGTGCAATTACTAGTGTGAGGCCGTAGATCAAAAGCCAAATCACAGCGGCCTTACGAACTTTGGGAAGCTCTGTTTGTGGGACGAAGGTCTTTTCGTCGGCGTTGAGGGATCCGAGTGCGTGCCTGAATATGGTGAGAAAGGACTTGGGTACATCAACGAGACCTATGAAGAGGGAGGCCAAATGCAAAAACGACGTGGGGCGCATGGCCACGATTTCGGGATCGCGACCAACGATGATGGTGTCGGTGTGGTGACGGGTGTGGCTCCAACGCCAAACCGTGGGGTTACGCATGATCATGAAGCAGGCGATTTGGTACACCGCCGTGTTCATCCAAACGGTTCGAAACGCTGTGCCGTGGCCCGTCTCGTGCCAGCGCGAATCCGAACCGGAGCCGTACAAAACGCCGTAGCAAAACAAGGACAGCAACGACCAGATGGAAAACCAGGTCCAAACGCCGATGGCACCAAAAAAAACAATCGCGCCCAGCCAGATTATGGTGTCGCGAATGGCCGGCCCATCGCTACGTTGCATAAGTACTTTCAACTCTTTACGGGGTACTTCAGTTCGATACCATTCCGCATGGGAAAGCCCGAGCGCGATAGCACGATCTGCCTCGGGGCCGGTTAAGGAATAGTCACGGGGTTCGATCATGGTGTTTGTTGTACTTCCGGTTGCTTATTAATAACTATTCAGCGGACAAAGAAACCTTCTCGGAGATCACTTCTTCGTCGGGCATTCAAGTATGTACGAACAATACGACAATTCAATGCCCTATGTCACCTCCATGCAGGACGGGTGTTTGTAGGTGCCGATGACGGTGCCTTGGTGCTGAACCGAGAGCGCCAATTTTACGAGAGCGATGCGGGTCACCATGACTCAAATGACGGGCGTAGCTGAAACCACCGCAGTCGCTGCAGATACCAAGGCCCGCCGTGGCTACCGATGCCTTCTTGGTAACCCAAGCCGGAGCCCTGTATCGGGAGGTTGAACTTTGAGGTGATGCCGAATTTCTGGATATCACCCGCTCGATCAGCAGCCGTTCCTTCCTATCGCCGGCAGTACCCACCGAAGCCAGCAGAAACTGTGACTCACCGATCGAACCGCATGCCCAGCAAGCACGGTTCCAACGGTTAGTCGGGATACGATCCTGCCTACGCCATGAACCCAATCAGCATTGACCGTCTTAGTCCCGTCCCGTTGTGGTTTCAGCTCGCTACCGAGTTGGAACGCATGATCGCCGATGGGCAATTGGTAAAGGGTGGGTACCTCGAGAACGAAATTGGTTTGGCCGATCAGTTGGCGGTTTCGCGGCCCACCATGCGACGGGCTATTCAGGAACTTGTCGACAAGGGCATGCTTGTTCGCCAGCGTGGGGTCGGCACGCAAATTGTTAACTCGAAACTTCCGCCAAAGGTTCGCCTGACTAGTTTGTTTGATGACCTAGCCGAGGCCGGACGTGAACCCTCCACAACGGTGATCTTGGCTGAGAGGGTGATTCCCGATGCGGAAATTAGCGCGGAGCTTTCGTTGG
>JAYUVJ010000133.1:0-7245 GCA_043754155.1 Acidimicrobiia bacterium | reverse complement strand
CGAATGGTGCCGCAGTGCCACGAATTCCTGTGGTGAAAGTGTGGATGGACATGTAATCGGCCACTTTGTCCGGCGGCGCAAATTTTGTAGTCCACAGAGACCACAGCACATCACCACCAGCGATTCCAATGCCAAACGTGACGGCCCCAAAATACAAACTGGCATCGGAGGTTCCGGCGAAAAACGAGGCGATGCTCACGGCGAAGGCGAGGTTCACCAGGATACGCACAGTGAAAAAATCCACCCGATCGAAGATCCAACCAAAACCTGGCGTGAGAAACAGGCGCACCACCGCGGGGACGGTCACCGTCAGCATGGCGATCTTTGCTGCATTGGCATTGATTCCGTACGAGGCCTTAGAGAGGTACTCAACTCGCAACGGAATGGTCATGAGATTCCCGATACCCATGAACATCCACGAGATCAAAACGTTGCGCAGAATCGAATCGTGGCGCACCAAGTTCCAACGTCGGCGAGCCGCGGAGTGATCAGTTGGCTGCAGGACGAGTGCCGGTGAAGGTATTTTCCATAGAAGGATTGCCTGAGCCATCCAGGTTGCCAGGGCGAAACCAACGACCAGCGGCCAACGGCCAATATCGTTTTTCAGAATTCCCCCGATCACGTATCCAGCAATGGCCGCTGAAAGCACCCGGACCATTAATGATCCGCTCACATACTTTCCTCGCTGGCCCGCCGGATAGTTCGCCACATGAATTGGTGCCATCAAGACGGCGATACCATCACCAACGGCTATCGCCCCCATGGCACATGCTACGTATACGTAGAGATTGTGAAACAGAAGCGGGAAGATCAACAGCGCCCCACCAGAAGCCACAATTATTGAAGCGGCATGGCTTACTCTCCAACGTCCGCGCATAACTACCGAAACAAGCACCGGGCTGGCCAGCATTCCCAGTCCACCAGCACACGCGATGAGGGACTTGTCAATCTTTGGGGCGTTGAAAGCTTTTAGCGCAATCAGCAGAAAGAAGGTTCTCACAAACGCTTCGGCAATCCCCGCCATGCTGGACCGAGCACTATCGAGCCGAAACGTCTGCTTGGCCAGTGCCTCCCCGGTCATTTGAGCTGGCGTTCTAACTAATACGCTCCTCCCCGACGACACGATGCACCACGTTAGCCGCCCTCACCCGAGCCAAATAGGTCACTTCAACGCTTGCAGACAAGCGAAACCCACGCAGGGCGCTCTCACCGACCTAAACCTCCACCGGAGCTTCCAATCCCAGAGGAGGAACAGATCAACCGTTGAGAGATTCGCGTTCTCATTGATTCGCACTCCTCATTGATTCGCACTTCCCAGGACTCTCGAACTTCTTAGGCACACTCATTAGGAGGTGGTTCTGCTGCCACCGAAGAAATCGGGGGTTAAGGAGCGACCAGCCAAATTACGCTAAGTGGAGGTAAGGTGACCAGAGCACGCCCCAAGTCATCCGCCTGCACCCAACCGGAGTTGCCAACTCCACTTCCACCGTAGATCGTTGCATCGGAGTTGATGGCTTCTCGCCAACCACCCCCTCGGGGAAGGATAATTGAATAGCCCTCGCGCACTACCGGCGCCAGATTCGCTATACACACCACGGGTTTGGCCGAGATTACGTTTTCTCCCGTCGACCAGCGCACAAAGGCAACCACATTTGACGGTGCATCACCAGCGAGCCATCCAAAACCTTCAGGTTCAAAATCGCTGGTGTACATAGCGGGAAGCTCTGCTTGCATACGATTCAAGTCACCAACAAGCCGCTGAATACCGGCATGCGCCGGGTCATTTAGCAGCCACCAATCGAGCGCATTCTCCGCGTTCCATTCGCTCCACTGGCCCAGTTCTCCACCCATAAATAACAGCTGCTTGCCCGGGTGTGCCCACATCCAACCAAACAAAGCACGAAGGTTCGCTCGTTTCTGCCAGTCATCACCAGGCATACGTCCAATCAGAGATCCTTTACCGTGGACGACTTCATCGTGGCTTAGCGGGAGCACAAAATTTTCGGTAAACGCGTATAACAAACCGAAGGTGAGATCGTGATGGTGATACTGCCGATGAATCGGTTCTTTGCCAAAGTACTGAAGGGTGTCATGCATCCAGCCCATGTTCCACTTGAACCCGAATCCCAAACCACCGGCATCAACCGGTCGAGAAACACTGGGCCATGCCGTCGATTCCTCGGCGATCATTAGCACCCCAGGATGTTCACGGTGCACCACAGTATTTAGTTCGCGGACGAACTGCACGGCACCGAGATTCTCGCGACCTCCGTGTTCGTTGGGGATCCATTCGCCGTCGTTGCGTGAGTAGTCGAGGTAGAGCATCGAGGCCACGGCGTCGACGCGGAGTCCATCGATATGGAACTCCTCTAGCCAATACAGTGCATTGGCGATCAAAAAGTTACGAACTTCGGTACGGCCGTAATTGAACACATAGGTTCCCCAATCTGGGTGTTCTCCTTGACGGGGATCGGCATGCTCATACAGTGCAGTGCCGTCGAACCGCCCGAGAGAGAAGCGGTCTTTTGGAAAGTGCGCCGGGACCCAATCAACAATTACCCCGATTCCATTGGTGTGCATAGTATCGACGAACACGCGAAAATCATCGGGTGAACCAAACCGTGACGTTGGGGCAAAGTATGAGCTCACCTGGTAGCCCCATGAAGGACCGTAAGGATGTTCCGCTACAGGCATAAGCTCTACGTGGGTAAAGCCCAAGCCTTTTACGTACTCGGCAAGCTCGACAGCAAGTTCTGGATACAACTTCGCCCCGCGCCACGAAGCCATGTGCACTTCGTAAATGGACATTTGTTGTTTCCACGGATTGCCATTGGAATGTGAGGCTTGCCAAACGTCGTCTTTCCATAGATGAGTTGACTGGGTGATCACACTGGCAGTGAGCGGAGGGACTTCGGTGGCTTGCGCCATAGGATCAGCCTTCTCAACAACTTCGCCCCACTGCGCGGTTACGGCGTATTTGTAGGTGTGACCGATTTCGGCGTTCGCCACGAAGCCTGTCCATACGCCGGTGGAACCCATCGGTTCTAGTTCATTTGCTCCGTGCACGTAGCTATTGAAATCGCCTACGACATCAACGGCATCGGCATTAGGCGCCCAAACCGCGAACCAGCAACCCCCCGTGGGCTCAGGGTGGGCGCCGAGACGTTCCCAAAGCCGCCAGTGCGTTCCCTCATTAAACAGATGTTGGTCGAGTTCACCCCACCGCGGATCAGGTTTCACATCCGTTTGCCAACCGACCTTCGAGGAATTTGTGATCGACGGTTCAACCTGTGGTTGCGACATGGAGCAACCCTAGCGATCTCCTCATGCTTTCGCTCATTGAACCAGGAAATTGGGCTAGCTCAGGGCTCCAAGCGGTACCCGAGGCCATCCTCAATCGGCTACCGGGCCTATGGTCGACGGATCCCAGTAGGCCAAGATGTTGGAAATCAATCCTGCATCGTTCACGGTGAACACGTCTATGCCGGAGAAGCCCACCCGCATTCCACCTGAGGTCAAACGTAAGTTGAAATCGACTGCCGCTGTGTCACCGCACACTATGGCGCGCTCAACGTTAAGGGTCATATCGGGGCCCATGTTCATGGCATTGTCAAAGAATCCGCCAATTGCTTCATGGCCCACGTTGGCCGGCGCCGGATATGGATCAACCTGTACAGCATCAGGCGTGAACAACGCGAGGAACGCGGCACGGTCGCGAGCTGCATAGGCAGCACCATAGGCAGTTACAGCGGCGTGAACTTGATCAGAAGTAGGCATCCGCTGAGCCTCCCACCTCTGCGCCAGCGTGTCCAGGAGACCGAATTGCCTCTTATAGCGGTAGCCGTCCGTCACCCTGGTCTTCGGCCTGCAGAGCGGGCGTCGGCCGATCGCAGTTGTTCGCTTTCTTGGGAGGCAACCAGAATCGGCTGCCCACACATCTGATGTAAAACCCGGCGACTTCTTACCGCTCGCCCGCGGCAAAAGCTGCCTCCAACGCAACCAGCGCGTCGCTTCGCGATAGCCCAAGTTCAGTTACTACGCGCACATATGTTGCGGCGCCAATGGCCAGATCCCTTCGAAGGTCGTCCTCCGATTTGGGCGCGCGATAGGCAACCACCGTCCCGTTCCGACCCCTCGTTTCCACATAACCCGCCAGCTCAAGTTCACGAATGGTCTTGGCCACCGTATTAGGAGCCAAATCCAAATCCGAAGCCAACTGCCGCACCGATGGCAAACGCACCCCCGGTGCCATCCGGCCCGAGTCAATGGCCGAGATGATTTGGCGCCGCAATTGCTCAAACGGCGCAACGCTCGAGCCATGATCAATCGAAGCAATCATCGAGACGTCCCTTGAAAAGGTTCACTGAAAAAAACGTCCTGATGGTTCCCGGCTGCCGGAGAAACCGGAGTCAAATCCGTTGTTCGAACCAGTCGTTTCCACCGCTCGGCAGTTGACTTCGAAACCTCGATTGGCGACCACCAAGCCGAGCCCGCCAAAGATCGCCAGGAAATATGCCTCCACCACCTCATTATGCGCCGCAGAATATTTTGTGTCAACTGTATTGGTACAATAAGCTGGCAAGAGGCCAAGCGATAAGTCATCCCTGGAGGGGGACAACAACATAGGCAAAGTCGCTCATGACGGTGATGCGCATTCTGCAGGAATCGGTAAAGCTTGAGATGTGGGAACTTCGTTGGCGCATCCGGCTGCACCAAAGCTTGATCGGAGCGCGCCTGCAATAGAACGCGACGGTCTATCAGCTGTTGCCGTAACAGCAACAAGCTGATCTTGAAACAACCGCGATCCTCAACGAACGAGTTCGCATCGCCAGGGAACTCCACGATGTGGTAGCGCACCACGTTTCAGTCATGCGGGGTTGAAGCCACGCGAAGAATCACGGTGTTACCAAATCCCCCAAAGGTATTGGTAAAGCTCAATTTGCGGGACCGGGTGCAAGCCGTGGTGTTCGCCTACGAACATGGCGTTACTACTCCAGGAAAGTAAGCCTCTGCATCTTCAGATCCATCCGCTCGGGCGTGGCAGACCGAAGAAGTTGCCATTACGAATCCTTCCTACCCGGACACCGGTTCTTACGCTGGAGATTGAGGGTGTCAGGGAATGTCCGCGAATCTTAGGGCACGGCGTGCGGCAGAAACTTCGAAACGACTGATTAGTCTCACTTTCGGGGCGGGCCGGCCTGGGTAAAGCGGGTACCTTCCGGATCAACCGCCCACGTTGGCGCTTCACCCCAAGCGTCACCGTAAATCAGTTCACCCATCGGGCGACGCCGAACCGAACCGTGGGAGCCTGCGGGCTTTCCGATGGTGATGGTCGCACCGATCGTTACGTTCGCGGGAATAGCCAACAGCTCACGCAACTCCGCTTCGACGGCCATGTGAAAACCGGTAAGGGCACCTCCGAACCCAAGCGCCCGAGCTGCAAGCAAAAGGTTCTGTACCGCGGGATAGAGCGAGGATCCATCAAATGTATAGAGCGACACGTTCCCCTCACCGTAGGACTCTTCCGGACGGTAGCGCTCCAGACACGCAAGCACCAAGACCGGTACCTCGGCGAAATGATCTACATAGTGTTGCATCGTGGCCGCCATTCGAGCCTTGGGCGAATCCGGGCGTGCACCAGAACCTTCGCCATACCCATCACTCCTTTGCTTGCCCACCCATATTTTCTGGGCAGCGTCGGCAACTAGGCGCTTAGCAGCAGCAGCCTTCTCGCCATCACGAAGCACCAGAAACCGAAACGGTTGACGATTCGACCCGCTCGGTGCTCGCGTCGCGGCAAACAACATATCTCGAAGTGTTTCATCAGAAACCGGATCATCCGTATACCTACGAATTGCCCTCGTCGAACAAAGCCCTTCAAACAACCCAACTGAAAGCGGCGTTGTATTCATGCACCGAAACTAGCTCTGAGGGTTTGCGCCCAAGCAATCGACCAATCAGTCCCTCAGCAAAAGTGCACAAGAAAACCACGAGGAATACCATAAGGAATCCCACAAGCGACGTAAAGAACACAAGCCGTGGACTATACGCAGTCCACAAAACCTCTGGCCCGTAGATCAGTGCGCACTGCCTCGAGTTTGTCCCTGGCTTCAACCGGAGTCAGGGTCTTGTCCATCACTTGACCTGGCAAAGCCTTAAACGCGTCGGCGGCGTTAGCGATAACGTCTTCGATGGCCTTTGGGCCGTTCAATTTTTCCACTGACCCTCGCAGTTCCTCCCAACGAGCACCCAAGTCGTCAAGACGTTTCTGTGCGTCAGCTTGCAGTTCCTGGCCCTTGGGAGTAGCGGCCAGGTCACCCGCCGCCCGCTTGGCGACCGCGAACCTGGCCTTATCGCTTCGGCACTTTAGATTGACCGCTTCAACAAAAGCCCGTTCGCCGATCGACTTGGTCGTAGCCCCGCAACCGCTCGCCCCAAAAGGCAACCCCACTGATAGCAACACCGTCAGCATCGAAACGCGATTGTTCATGTCCCAATCTTGCCTGATCACTGGATTCTCATCCCGGCAAAGGGACCGAGCTTCCTGAGTGCCGAATCGCCACACATTGAAACGTAGACACATAGGGCTAATAGTCCACATTCAAAGTAATTCTTCTCGCTGGAAATTCGCGCAACCGCAATCAAAACGCTGCAGCATCGGAGAATTTCGGGAAAACCTCCGAGTACAATGGGCGCCATGAAAGCGTTTACAAGTTTCACGGTTCGCACTCAGCTACCCACCGTTCTCGCCCCGCTTCAGGTCCTGGCCAACAATCTTCGCTGGTCGTGGGACGATCGGGCCCGCAGGCTTTTCCGCTGGGTCGATTCCGAACTGTGGGAGCAGGTTGGCCGTGATCCCGTCCGCCTCCTCGCCACCGTGAGCCCAAGGCGTCTAGCCGAGCTCAGTGCCGACCCATCGTTTATGGCCTTCCTCGATGAGATGCACGACGATCTCAACCGGTACGTCGATTCCCCCGGGTGGCTGCAACTCCGCGGCGAAACTCCACTCAAATCCGTGGCGTACTTCTCCCCCGAATTCGGAATCTCCGAGGCGCTCCCCCAATACTCCGGCGGCCTCGGCATATTGGCAGGCGATCATCTCAAAGCTGCCAGCGGTCTAAACATTCCCCTTACCGGTATCGGCCTGTTCTACCGCCAGGGCTATTTTCGCCAAACCTTCAGTCACGATGGTTACCAGCAAGAGAGCTACCCCACGCTCGATCCGCATCTCATGGCGCTGGAAAT
>JAYUVJ010000132.1:0-10080 GCA_043754155.1 Acidimicrobiia bacterium | reverse complement strand
GGAATGGTCGCCGAGGGTGGATTCGAAGCGAGCAATGCTGAATGTCTTGAGCTGCGCGCGCAGGCATCGTATGGCAACGGAGATTTCGAAGACTGCGTGTCCACTTGGGAAGAGCTGCACTCGCTCCACCTAGCCCAAGGCCACGACGCTGAAGCTGCGAGCGCCGCGACAATGATCGCCATGTACATCATGATGGATACGGGACTGATGGCCCCCGTGCGTGGGTGGCTCAAGCGTGCCCAGCGATTGCTGGATGGACAGAGCGAGCACCCAGCCCACGCAATGATCGCCATGGTCCGGACCTATGAGCGTTTCATGTGTGGAGACATGGTTGCGGCACGCGAGCAATCAGCATTGGCAATAGAACTCGGGAGCCGTCTCGGCGTTGGGCCAGCCGTCGTGATTGGACGGGTGGCAACTGCACGCATCAAGATCCTTGATGGCCACGTTGATGAAGGACTCGATCTCCTCGACGAGGTGAGTGCCGTTCTGATGTCGGGAGAAGTTGACCCGCTCACCACGGGGATGATGTACTGCGAATTGATCTGTGCCGCGCAGGGCCTAGCGCTCCACGACCGTGCGCGGGAATGGACTGAGGTCATGGAACATTGGCGACATGGCGCTGCGTTCGGCGGGATCAACGGCCGATGCCGAGTCCATCGAGCGGAGCTACTCCGGATTTCTGGAACGTGCGACTTGGCCGAGGAAGAGGCACTCGCTGCTTGTAGCGAACTTCGCCCTTGGTTGCGTCGAGAGTTCGGTTGGCCGTTAGTGGAGCTCGGCAACATTCGGTTGAGAAAAGGGGATCTGGACGGGGCCGAGGAGGCGTTCCTCGCAGCGCACGAACACGCCTGGTCACCGCAACCAGGACTGGCGTTGTTGCGATTGGCGCAGGGTAACCCCGAGGGAGCGGCAGCTCTCATCGCTGATGCGATTGCCCATCCGCTCGATATTCCGTCAAAGGAGCGGCCTCCGTTCGGTGATCTGCGTTTGGCTCCGCTGTTCGACGCGCAAGCAGAAATTGCGGCAGAAATGGGAGATGCGGATATTGTTTGGCGGGCTGCCGACGCACTGCAATTGATTGCCAACGCGTACTCCAGCCGATCCTTGAGGGCGGCTGCGGCGTTAGCGAAGGCTCGAGCCGCGCTTCTCAGCAATGACCTTGAGCAAACTAACGATGCGTGTTCAACAGCCATCGCGGAATGGGCCGACCTTGGCGCTCCGTTCGAAACAGCCATGGCCCGGTTGGTGCTCGGCGAAGCGCATCACCGATCCGGCAACACCGATCGGGCTTTGATGGAGTGGCGGGCGGCTCAAGGGGCCTTCGAGGCATTCGGTGCGCGACGCTGGGCGGAGCGAGCAGCACATCTTGTCGCTGGAACCAGTTCTACTCGCTCTGCAATTGCCGAGCGAGGCAAGGAGCAGGCGACGTTCACGTGTGATGGTGACACCAGAACGGTCATTTTCGCTGGGGTGACCGTGCTGATTGGTGACCTCACTGGCTTTCGGTACGCCGAACGGTTGCTTGCTTCACCGGGCCGGGAGTTTCACGTTCTCGATCTCGTGGCGGTCGAGAGAGGTTCCCTCCCGGTCGGTCGCATTCTCGATCAAGGGTTCGATTCTACGATCAAGGGCGTCGGCGGGGGTCTGCCCGCCATAGATGACCAAGCCCGCGAGGCATACGGTCGCCGCTTAGTTGAAGTAAACGAAGACATCGAGGAGGCCACACGCTTCAACGATATTGGGCGTGTGGAACTTGCAGAACGCGACCGCGAATACCTTATGAACGAACTGAAACGAGCCGTTGGGCTTGGAGGGCGGAATCGACTGGTTGGCGGCAATTCCGAACGAGCGCGTAACAATGTCACTCGCTCGCTTCGCTACGCGCTGAGTCGGTTGGCACTGCATCATCCTCCTCTTGCGGCGCATCTCCGCCAAAGTGTTCGTACAGGCACTTACTGTGTCTACGAGCCTGATCAACGGTTATCGGTCCACTGGCAGACCTAATCTTGAGTGGGGCCGGGCAATCGGTTCGCTGAAACATCAAGTCGGCCAAGGTCGCAGAAAGGTACCGTTTTCGGTACGGTTACGCCGATGACGCAATCTCAAACGGGACGTAGGCGGCGCCAGTTGGTGAGCAGTGACAAGTGGGATGGGTTCATTCCCTCGATCTTTCTGTACGCATACATCTCCAATCGGTGCATTCATAGGCAAGCTTACGGAATCAATCAACATTCGCCGATTCATGTCTGATCCAAGCCATGTGCAGCGGATTTCCTCGTTGTGATCATGCTGTGGGACTGAGTTCGCATCGTCGGCAGCGTTAGCGATACGTATCGGCACTTCACCGAGAACAAACGAGGCTTTATAGCCACATCAAAGCGAACTTGGGCGCCCTTCGCTTGGTCGGATCTCGACTTGGCGGATAGGGTGAACAACATGAGTGCAGTCGATTACGAGGTAGTTGTTATCGGTGCGGGTGTCGGGGGCATCTACCAGATCAAAAGGTTGACCGACCTGGGCGTCAACGCAGTGGTGCTCGAAGGTGGCAGTGACCTTGGTGGTACTTGGTTTTGGAATCGCTACCCGGGCGCACGGTTTGATTCGGAGAGCTATACCTACGGTTATTCGTTCTCGAAGGAATTGCTCAACGAATGGCATTGGACGGAGCGATTTTCCGGACAGCCCGAGAATCTGCGCTACTTGAACTTCGTGGCCGAAAAATTCAACTTGCGCCAGCATATGCAGTTCAACGCCAAAGTTCGCTCCATGCGATTCGACGAAGCTACGAGCACTTGGCATCTCAGCGTTTCTGATGGAACTCCGGGTGGTACGCCTGTCGAAAGAACAGTTGTTGCCCGATTCGTGATCACGGCCATGGGTCCGCTTTCTGCGCCAACACCACCGCGCTTTGAAGGCATGGAGACTTTCGAGGGACAGTCATTCCATACCTTTCACTGGCCCAAAGAACCTGTCGACCTCACGAACAAGCGGGTAGCGGTGATCGGTGTCGGCGCTACAGGTATCCAAGTCATTGCCGAAATTGCTGATAAGGTAGGTGAGCTTACGGTATTTCAACGACGGCCAAACTGGTCGGCACCGCTAAACAATGGACCTATCTCCGCCGAAGAGATGGACGATATCCGTTCGCGGTACAACGAAATCTTCGCGAAATGCGCACGGAGTCCTGGAGGGTTTGAACATGAACCAGATCGACGGGGCTTTTACAGTGTGAGCGCCGAGGAACGGGTTGCCCTTTGGGACCGGCTGTACGACGAACCGGGCTTCGGGATTTGGTTGCAAAACTTCATGGAAATCTTCGTAGATGAAGCTGCGAACGCCGAGTTCTCCGAATACATTGCCAACCGAATTCGTAAGCGTGTCAACGATCCCGCGATCGCCGAGAAGCTAATTCCTCAAGACCACGGGTTCGGCATACAGCGCGTTCCTATGGAGACCAACTATTTCGAGGTGTACAACCGGTCCAACGTGCATCTTGTGGATATTAGTGAAACTCCCATCGAACGAATTACCCCAACCGGAATCCAAACCAGCGACAACCATTACGACTTCGACATCATTGTGTACGCCACAGGCTTCGATGCCATCAGCGGTTCGTTTGATCGCATCGAGATTCGTGGTGTCGGTGGCGAACTTTTGAAAGACAAATGGAATGACGGGGCGGCAACATTTCTTGGCCTCACCAACCATGGCTTCCCAAACTTTGTGATGATCGCTGGGCCTCAAAGTGGTTCAGGGTCGGCGAACTTCCCGCGCACCATCGAGACTGCGGTGAACTGGTCCACCAGCCTTTTCGAACACATCTTTGAGCATGGATTCTCACGCTTCGAAGCGACCCGTGAAGCGGAGCAACGCTGGAGCGGGCACGTAGAAAAGCTGTATGCCGCCATGCTCATGCGCAACGCTAAGGGTTGGGTCACGGGGTACAACTCCAACGTCCCCGGACACGAAGCCGGCAAAATTCGTTACCTCATCTACAACGGTGGCAATCCGAAATACAACGCAAAAATCGATGAGGTCGCACAAAACGGCTACGCAGGAATCTCCTTCAGCTGAACTTAGCCGTAAAACGTTTCGGGTGGGGGTGTTCGAAGCGGTGAGTTAGTAGCCTGGCAGCGACAGAACTTGAGCTGGGGAGTGTCATGACGGAGGGAACAACAACACGCGGTGAGGCTTCGGCTTTGGTGGTGGGTGCGCTGGGAGTCGTTTACGGAGACCTTGGCACGAGTCCGCTGTACTCAATACGTGAGGCGTTTGAGAGCCCAACTCACCGGCTGGAAGTGGATCGGCTGAACGTGTTTGGGGCGGTCTCGATCATCGTTTGGACCCTGGCCCTCATCGTGGCCGTGAAGTATGTGCTGCTAGTGCTTCGCGCCGACAACAACGGTGAGGGTGGCATCCTGGTGCTCACTGAGCTTGTGTCTGGGCGATCGGGCCGTTCGCGACCCGGCTCTGGTTCCAAGTTGCCGCGAATAGGAGTGAGTGGGCTCGTCTTTCTTGGCCTGTTCGGTACCGCGTTGCTCTTTGGTGACGGCATGATTACGCCGGCAATTAGTGTTTTGTCTGCCGTTGAGGGAGTCACTCTGATCCGGCCGGGATTGAAGTCTTTGGTGGTTCCTATTTCGGTATTGATTTTGGTGATTCTCTTCGCCATTCAGCGTTTCGGGACCGGGCGGGTAGGGCGGATCTTCGGACCCATCATGGTGGTTTGGTTCGGCGTCTTGGCGGTCTTTGGAGTGGTCAGCGTGGCGAGGACACCCGACATCCTTCGCGCCGTGAACCCGGCGCACGCGGTGCGATATTTCGTGGAGAACGGAAGAAAGGGTTTCTTATCGATGGGCTCCCTGTTTCTAGTGGTGACAGGTGGAGAAGCGCTCTATGCCGACATGGGACACTTCGGCCGTAGACCGATCCGAATCGGCTGGTTCAACGTCGTAATGCCCGCACTCTTGGCTACTTACTTTGGTATTGGCGCGCTTCTCCTGCGTGAACCCGATGCAATCCGAAGCCCGTTTTTTCTTCTTGCTCCCGGTCCACTTCGATTGCCGCTTATTCTCCTCGCTACGGCAGCAACCGTGATTGCATCGCAAGCCCTTATCTCAGGAGTCTTCTCCCTTACATCTCAAGCGGTGCAACTGGGATATGCGCCCCGCACGAGGATCGTCTACACCTCACCGACGGCACGTGGTCAGATTTACGTGCCGCTAGTCAATTGGGGTCTCATGATCGCCTGCGTTGGCCTCGTCGTTGCTTTCGGCTCATCAGCGCGGCTCGCTGCGGCATTTGGCCTCTCAGTCACAGGGACGATGTTCATCACCACGATTCTTTTTGCGATCCATGCTTGGAAGAATTTGCGGTGGAATCCATTCGTCGTAGCGATAGTTGCCGGTGTCGTACTGTTCGTCGAAGGAGCGTTTCTGGCCGCTAACGCGTTCAAGTTCATGGATGGGGGCTGGTTCCCGATCGTGATTGGCGTCATCGTGGTGGTGTTGTTCACCACTTGGAAGACCGGGCGAAGCCTGGTTGCCGCGCAAATCGCCGCAACGCGCACGCCTTTGGCCGACTACGTCTCCAGCCTGGTCGATGGTCGGATCGTGCGGGTGCCAGGCACCTCAGTATTCCTATACTCACAACGATTAACTACGCCACCGAGTCTGGCCGCGCTTGTCCGCACAACGCGAACACTCCATGACTTGGTGTACGTCGTCGGCGTTGAGGTTAATGAAACTCCACGGGTAGTTTCGTCGCAACGGGTTGTATGCGAAACCGTTGGAAATGGTGTGTTCCGCGTAACGCTCAACTACGGCTTCATGGAAGAAACGACTGTCGCTGCCGATTTGGAATCACACCTCCAAATTCAGCCGGGGAGCACTGATTACATCCTCGGTCGTGAATCGATCATTGCTACACGACATCCAGGAATGGCGCGTTGGCGTGAAGTGCTTTACTCCTTGATGGTCCGAAACGCATCCGACGTTGCCACCTCCTTCCACCTTCCAACCGAACGGGTTTTTGAAGTGGGCACTCGAGTTGAAATTTGATGCTGTCAGCGCTGGTCGCCCGGTACATTGGGGCATCATTCCAACGGCATGTTCAATCCCTCGACGCCTTTGCAACGCGAAGCGCGTGTTGACTGCGCAGGCATGCGTTTAAAACTAGGGGTGGTATCGTCGCTCATGACACGATTCCGTAGGACAACGGCAGTGCTCGTGTGCGGTGTGGCTCTCGGCTGGTTCCCGTCGATGGCCCCGTCCATGGCAGCTTCGAAGAAGGTGACGACGAAGCCCAAAGTGACGATTGCCAAGGCGAAACTGACGGCAAAGACGAAACCCACCACGCCGGCCATACCCTCGCTCCCCAAGTTCTGCGCGGCGTCAAAAGCTTGGGTCGAGTGGGAAATCGCTTGGAATGCAGGAGCGGGCAACACCGATCGGCAATGGGTGGCCGACACAATTTCTTACTTCACACCGGTCACCAAATCTGCACCGAAGGACATTCGCGGCTCCGCAGTGCGATTCGGCGCTGAACTCGTAACGACGCGTGTCGATTTGGTCGCGTCGCTCGACGGAAGCAAAAGCATCGTGGACGGCATGGAAAGTCTCATTGATGACGCAAAAGCATTCTCCGGTCAGACCACTACATTCCTCGAAGACGCAACCAAACTAACGAACTACATGTTGGCCAAATGCGGTGTGGACATGAAAACCCCATTTGGAGGTTAAGGACACCAGGTCTCGGGTTTGCCCGACAGCGAGGTAACAAACCAAAAGCGTGGAGGAACCACGTGATCGGATGTTCCAATAAGCCAGGGGGCAAGACCTGAGGCGGAGGAAGTACCCATCGACAGGCTCGTTGATCTGTGTAGAGTCGAGAAGTGGATGAGCTCATGAACCGCATCGGCCGAAACCTGTACAAGGCCATAGCCTTTGGCCGACTCTGTGCGCTCGTTTTAGAACCCCTCCTCGATGCCGTGTCGAATGCGCCGGTGCTTAGGGTCATCACGAGCGAGCGCCAATCAACGATGGAACCAGTCCGCGGGTGATCCGTCTGCTCCTTATCGGCGCCGGTTGCCTCGCTGCGTCGTGGTTGCTGATGATCGCAATGGCTGCGCGGCTGCCTCCCGGGATACTGAAGGACCTCGCGGGATTTCTACCGGCTTGCGTAACAACGATTCGAATCCTTCGCAAGGATCCACGAGTTCCGCGGCGGGCGAAGCTAGCGATCGCGTTCGCTGGGGCATGGGTGATCTCACCAATCGATCTGATTCCAGAATTCCTCCCAGTCATTGGACCTCTTGACGACATCGTGGTTGTCGCTCTCGCCTTTCGATACGCCGCCCGACAGATACCAACCGACATTCTCTTCAACGCGTGGCCGGCCGACCCCAACCTCTTACGACGTCTACTCGGCTCCCGAAAACCAGCAGAGCACGGCTGATCTGTGGGTTTTAGCGAGGTCGTGGCGCTTCTGAGCTGGCGCCTACCAGCCCACCGCCCACACTGCGCCTGGAGTTGGTCGAAAACTTCAGCATGGTAAATTTGGTGGCATTGCCATAACCATTGACTCGGCAGGTCTGTTGTGATCCCAAAGGGGATGCGTCTGGCGTTGGGGTTAGTGGGCGGAGTGTCTCTCACCCTGACGTCGGATGGCGTGGGCATTCGCATCGAAGCTCAAACCCCAGGTTCTGTTTCGGTTCATTGTCGAAGAAGTGGATGATAAGCGAATCGTGTTGCTCACCGTTGTCGCTCACAGTTGTCGCTCACCGTCCCGGGCGTCTTTTCGGCAGATCACGGCGTAGGCGATGTCGTCGGATGCGTGGATTGGGATGGCGGACGCGATGGCGTTCGAGATCTCTCGAGCTGTTCCGCCATGGGCGGACAGGACACGTTCGCTGAGCAGCCGGGTCCCGTGGTCAAAATCGACCGTGCGATCGTGGTCGACGAGGCCGTCGGTGTACGCAACCAGCGTTGAGCCTGGGGCGAAGTCGACATGTGCTGTTGTGGGGGCGGGTCCTCCCATACCGAGAACAGGGCGTCGTGCTTCTTCCAGGAAGGTTGCGCGTCCGGATTCGTCGATCAGCAACGCTGGTGGGTGGCCGGCGGACACGTAGCTGATGGAGTTGGTGGTCGTGTCTATGACGTGCACGCTGAGTGTCGCCACGAACTCGTTCATCGTAAGATTCAGCTGCCGTTCGGCTTGGTCGAAGACGCAGTCGAGATTGTCGGCGTGCAGCGAAACCAGCGCGTTGATGGCACCGCGGATCTGTGTCATGCGCGCTGCGGCCTCAATGCCGTGACCGCAAACGTCACCAACCACGAGTGCTGTTTGCGTGGGTGAGATGTGGATGAAGTCGTACCAGTCGCCGCCGAAACCGAGCGCGTCGTTGGCAGCGACGTACTCGGCGGCAATGTCGAGACCGATTCGTAACGGGGTGCTTGAAAGCAGGGCGTACTGGAGCGACCGTACGAACTGGTTCCGTGAATCGCCGATCTGGCTGCGGTCGAGTGCGTGGGCACACATCTCAGACACTGTGGTCAGCAGTGATCGAACCAACGGCGTGAAGGCCGTCGGCCCGCTCCAGCCCACTCCCAACGACCCTGCGACCGAGCGATCAGCGCGGAACAACGGGACGGCCGCTATGGACTCCAGACCCGCAGCAATGACGTCGCTGACGATATGCGGGTACTCCGCCATGACCGCTTCAAGATCGGGTACGAGGACCGGCTGGCCGCGCGCCGCTGCCTGGGCTAATGGAATATCGGCAGAGAGCGGGATGTTCACGTACTTTTCGGCGACGTGGGGGGGCAATAGCGGGGAGTGGACCATGCTGATGTGACGTTGGTCGGCGTGGACCACCGCGATGTCGACCAACACGGCATCGAACACTTCTAACCCGGTGGTCGTGACCACGCGGGATACCTGCTCGGTGGTGCTGGCTGCGCTGAGCTCCGACGCCAGCTGGGCGAAAGTCGTTGCTCGGCGGACCAGTACCGCGCGGCGTTCCAACTCGGCGCGTAGTTCTTCAGCGGCTTCGTTGGCCAGGGCAAGGGTGGCACGGAGCTGCAGATGGCTGGTGGCGGTGCTTGCCAACGCGTCGAGCACGGTGATGTCTTCACCCGACCACTGGCGGGGAACGCGATCGACCGCGCAGAAGATGCCAACCACGTGGCCGTTGATGGAGCGCAGCGGGAAGCCTGCCCATGCGACGACACCCATGGCTTCGATCGACGGGTTTTGGTCGCTTCGTGGATCGAGCCTGGCATCGTCGATGACCACCGGGCCGTCGGCACCGATCACGTACTGACAGAACGAATCGTTAACTTGGCTCTCGCCGTAAAGGCCCGTTTCGGGGTCCGGGTCAACCCCTGCGGCGCTCACGCAGAACGACCGATGCTCATCGACCACCGTTAGGAACACCCATGGCACCCCGAGCACGCCCGCAGCCAGGCGCGCCAGCAAGTCAAACGACTCATCGGGCGGGGCATCAAGCAGCCCGGTGGCCTTGGCCGATGCCACTCGTTGCGGGTCGACGACCCCCGACTGCAAACGCACCCCCCACTCGACGGGGTCCCACGGTACATCGGGGCCTCCGACCAACTTGCGTTTCACAAAGGTGAGCATAGCTACTTCCCCAGCAAAACGGGCTGGTGCGGCGCGAGCTGAACAGGCCGGGTGCTTGTTCAGCGGCGGTAGCTGCTCCGGTGAGGACCCTGGCGAAGAGGTTTGCGTCGGCAAAGCTCACGGTGTGCGCGGCGACGCTGTTGCTTAGGGCGGTGAGTGCGAGTTCTTCGCCGGTGGCGGCGAGGGTGTTTCGTCGGATCGAGACGAGTGGGAGTTGTGTTTGTTCGATGTCGTCGGCAAGCCCGGCTGGTTCGGCGATCCTGTCGAGTCGTCGGTAGTACATCCGGATAGGGTTTTCGGCTGCGTGGATGATCATCCCGACTGGCCATGTGTAGGGGGCGCTGGCGGCGAGAAGAACGGCTGCTTCGATGAAAGCGTTGACGATTACAGCGGCGTGATCATCGCGTTCACGTTCTGGGACATTGTGTGATTGGAGTT
>JAYUVJ010000131.1:0-23989 GCA_043754155.1 Acidimicrobiia bacterium | reverse complement strand
TTGACGACCGTCTGTCGAACCCTTCTGATCAAGCCGCCGACGAAGCTGCGGAGGATGCAGAACTCTTCGACCTCAAAACGCTCGATGCGGCAATTGTCGATCCTACACTTCACGACCCAGCCGTTGACGAAGCAAACGATGTTGCAGGAGCTTTTCGAGACGGTGGCCCGACGGAGTTGCTCGATCGCGACATTTCTGACGACGCTCCTAGCCACGGTGCTCCTGGCGGCGACGCTGCTGGCGACGAGACCAAATGAGAATCGATGGGGGAGGCCCGGTGGGGTTTGAGGAGGAAGAATTTGCAAGCGACAACGAAGCAATGGAAGAAGAACTTTGGGACGAAACCAGCCCCGAGTGTGATTCCGAGTGGGACGCCCCTGATGCTGATGTACAAATCGAAGGTGATGATGGCGAACCAGATCCGCAACGGGTTGTAGAGGCTGCGCCGAGGACCGACCCAAACCAGCGGGCCAACAATGCGGCCAACCAAAAGACCATCGACGAGATGTTCGATTTTCTTCCGGGCCCAGAACACACTGGCGACGGTGAGCGTCTGCAAAAAGTGTTGGCTCGCGCTGGTGTGGGCAGTAGACGAGTGATCGAAGATCTCATGACCGCCCGACGAATAAAAGTGAACGGTGAGATTGCCGTGCTTGGCCGCCGGGTTGATCCCGACAAGGATCGAATCACCGTTGATGATGCTCCCGTGGGCACGAAAACCGGCCTGGTGTACTACCTGCTGAACAAACCTATTGGCGTGGTCACCACTGCCTACGACCCTCATCAGCGGCCTACCGTTATGGACCTAGTCCCTGAAGAGCCTCGTGTGTTTCCCGTCGGCCGTCTCGATGTGGATACCGAAGGTTTGTTGTTGCTCACCAATGACGGTGAACTTACCTTCCGCCTCACCCATCCTTCTTACGGCATCAAGAAGGAATACGTGGCTGAGGTGCGTGGCGAACTGTCACACGCGGCAATCCGGGCGTTGCGCAATGGTATCGAGCTCGATGACGGGATTACGGCACCGGCCGAAGTGAACATGATCGCCCCCAACGCCGTGCGTATCGCCATTCACGAGGGCCGTAACCGTCAAGTGCGACGCATGCTTGAAGCTGTCGGCCATCCGGTAATCCGTTTAGTACGTGTACGTATTGATCGCCTAGCCGATCGTCAGCTTCCTCCGGGCCGTTGGCGCGAACTTACCCCAGGCGAATTGGCGTCGCTCTCCGAGGCGGTTGCCGGTGAGCCCGATCGCATTCCCAGGATCAAGCCCGAACGACCCATGCAACGCCCCAGTCGCCGCGTGGACGGTAAAGCCCCGGATAGAGCGCCCCGCTATGAAGCCCGCTCCCGCTTCGACCGTTAGCCGTTAGCCGTTAGCCGTTAACGTCACGATCAAGTGGCTGGGCCTCAATTTTTTTGCGGGACTTTCGCAGGACTTGCTCAATTGTGGGCACACGCGAATAGGTCGTTCGACCCTTTTTGGCGATTCAGAAATGAAGGGGCTATCAGTTAGAGAGTGTGGTTGTTACGGTGGTTGCATGTCTGAACAACCAAGCGTCGAAGAACTTGCGATTGCCGTCGCAGCTGATCCTCATCGACGTTCCCTGCGCCTCGCCCTGGCCAGCGCACTTCTCGACTCTGGCGACGCCAACGAATCGATGACCCATATTCGTTTTGTGCTTGATGGGCACCCAAGCGACATTGAAGCGCTAGGGATAGGCGCCATGGCTTCAGCACTGAGCGGCGACCAGTTGGCCTCCGATGCCTACGCTGGAGCGCTTCGTATGGCGCAACTTCGCCCTGGGATTATGAGCAAAGACGTTCCTGGTCAGCGTAAGGCGGCGGCCGTCACCATCCCGCTGATTTCCTTTGTCGATGTTGACGGCGCAACCGAAGAAAAGCGTCGGCTCGAACACCTGGTGGTGCAACCTTTCCGGTTTCGTAAACAGCAACCCGAATCGATTCCTACCGGCACCATTTTGTTTGGCCCCCCATCTTCAGGAAAAGCACAGTTGGCTACCGCTTTGGCAGGGGAGTTGCATCTCAGCTTGGTCTCTATCGACTTGGCCACCATTTGCGACCCGTGGGGTATGCCAGCAGCCGGCGCCATTACCGAAGCGTTTAATCTCGCTGAGGAGCAAGGTCCGTCGTTGCTGTTCATGAACCACCTCGAAGCGGTGACCCATCGACGCTTGCGTTACGTGCCGGGCGGACGCGATCGTTTAGCTGAACTTGAAGCGGCCATTGATCGTCATGACCCGTCGAAAGTATTGCTGCTCGCGGCCAGTGCGGCCCCGTGGATGATCAACGCAGCGCTGCGCACGAAAGGCCGTCTCGATCAACTCGTAATGGTGGGCGCCCCAGATGTGGAATCGCGCCTGGCCGCTATGGAACGAGCGCTTCGAGCCCGTGCCCTGCAAACCACCGCCGATCTTCGAGTAATTGCTCGCACCGCCGAAGGCCTTTCAAATGAGGACTGCCGCACCCTCGTAGCCCACGCGGCTACGTTTGCTATGGCCGAATCGGTCGACAGAAACGCTGTCGTATCCCTGCGCGACGAACACTTCCGCCGGGCCCTTCCCGAAACCCCGCGGTCGGCCAAATCGTGGTTCGATATGGCTTACAACTTCCCTGAATTCATGGACGATTCAACAGCATTTGATCCGTTGTTCGATTACATCCGTCGTCACGTTCGCCGGTAACTGCCCTACAAGCCCCGAAACGGCACCGTTCGTGCCAATCGCGGCCAAGTAGGCTCGATCCCCGTGTCTGACGCTTCTTCCCACAAATCTGCCTTATTCGCCGGACGGGCTGTCGTCGTGGGCGCAGGTCTCATGGGCGGGAGCGTGGCTATGGCGTTGCGGGCGCTTGGGTGGTTCGTAAGTGGTATCGACAACAACGAGGAATCGGTAGCCCGTGGCATAAAACTCGGTGCCTTTGATAGTGCTGGGCCCGATGCCACCGCCGAACTCACGTTCATTTGCACGCCTGTGCTCACCGTTGCTGCCCTGGCCGAAGAAGCCTTGGCTCATGGCGGAATCGTGACCGACATCGGCAGCGTGAAGCACCCGATTGTTTCGCTCATCAACAACCCTCGGTTCGTGGGCGGGCACCCGATGGCCGGATCGGAGTTGTCCGGGATCGACGGTTCAACGGCCACCATGTTTCAGGGGCGAACTTGGGTGCTTACGCCCACGGCCACTACTGATGCTGATGCCTACAGTCGCCTTCACGCCGTGATTTCCTCGCTCGGGGCCATGGTGGTTTCCGTCGACCCGGCCCGGCACGACGAAATTGTGGCGGTAGTCTCCCATGTTCCGCATTTGGCCGCATCCACGCTGATGGGTGTCGCTGCCGACGGGGCCGAAGAACACGCAGCCATGTTGCGACTTGCTGCCGGTGGTTTCCGTGACATGACCCGTATTGCCGCCGGGCATCCGCGCATTTGGATTGATATTTGTGCTGGCAACCGGGTGGCCATCGTCGACGTGATGAACCGCTTTATCGACGAGCTTTCGGCCATGCGCGATGTAGTGGATCGAGGCGATCTGGTGGAGCTACACGATCGCCTAGAACGCGCCCGTTTGGCGCGCATCAATCTACCGATAGGTGCACCGCCCGCTCAGGACCTGGCTGAGATTCGTGTGCCGATTCCTGACCGTCCGGGCTTTATTGCTGAAGTGACCACGTTGGCCAGTGAGCTTGATGTGAATATTTACGACATTGAAGTTACCCACTCGATGGAAGGTGGTGCCGGTGTGCTGGTGCTCATCGTCGCAGCAAAGTATGCAGACTTACTACGTGGTGGCTTGATGGCTCGCAAGTTCCGAGCCTCGGTAGCCAAGCTGGAACCTACCCCATGAGCACCGTAAGCCCTGTAAGCAGCGGCAACTCTGGCCCGCTTCTCTTGCCCGATCCCTACGTGATTGTGCCCTTCGGCGGCCCAATTAACGCCAGGGTGCGTCCCCCAGGTTCAAAGAGTTTTACCAACCGTTCCTTGTGTGTTGCCGCCCTGGCCAGTGGTACTTCGTTGCTGCGTGGCGTGTTGTTTTCCGACGATACCGAAGCCATGCTGGGTTGCCTCGATTCGCTAAGTATCGCCACGGTGGTTGATCGTGATGCCTGCACCGTTTCAGTGACCGGATGCGGGGGAGCGCCCAACATCGACGGGGTTTCACTGTTTGTCCGGCAATCCGGCACCACAGCACGATTTGTGGTTCCACTCGCAGCGCTAGGACATGGCACGGTGATCATCGACGGCCACGAGCAAATGCGTGCCCGGCCCAATGGTGATCTGGTCGACGGATTGCGCCAGTTAGGTGTGCATTTGGAATCGGCTTCCGAACAGGGCGAAGTTTCTGGTGGATTACCCATTCGTATGCATGCACATGGTGTTACTGGTGGGGCGGTTACGGTAGCTGGCAACGTTTCAAGCCAATACCTCTCCGGGCTTTTGCTTTCGGCACCCTGCTTTACGAACGGGCTCGATGTAACTGTGGTGGGGGAATTGGTTTCGCAACCCTATGTAGATATGACGATCGCTACTATGGCTGCTTTTGGTGCCACGGTTGAAACCTTTGGTTCTGAACGGTTCGTTGTTGCGGCGGGTGGATACAGTGCGTGTGCTTACGATATTGAACCCGATGCCAGTGCTGCCTCTTACTTTTTCGGTGCTGCGGCAATCTGTGGTGGACGAGTGACCGTTGAAGGACTGGGTTCGGCTGCGGTGCAAGGCGATATTGAATTTGCAGCCATCCTCGGTCGAATGGGAGCAATGGTTGAGCAAACCGAAACCGAAACTACAGTGACCGTCGAGCGGCAACTTCATGGGATCGACGTCGATATGGCCGATTGCTCCGACACGGCACAAACTCTTGCTGCGGTGGCGGTCTACGCAAAGGGACCAACCTCAATTCGAGGGATTGGCTTCATTCGTTTTAAAGAAATCGACCGGGTGAGTGCTGTCGTTACCGAATTGCAGCGCTGCGGAATTAATGCGCAGCATGATCCCGACGGGTTTACGGTCAACCCTTCTTTTCCCTCAAAACCGTTGGGGTGTCTGATCGAAACATCGAACGATCACCGTATGGCTATGAGCTTTTCTTTACTTGGTTTGGCTGCACCGGGGATCGCCATTGCTGATCCGGGCTGTGTTCGCAAAACGTTTCCGGACTTCTTTGCGGTTCTCGAATCCCTAAGACCTACCGCTTCGGTTCCGAGCGAGAATGAGATCCTATGAGCAGCGAAACGAACGCCATGGAGTCAAACTCAACAAGCGATGCTGCATCGAACGGTGTCCGGCTTCCTTTGGTAGCGATTGACGGGGTCCTTGGGTCGGGAAAAACCACCGTTGCTCAACGCTTGGCCACACACCTCGGTTTGCAATACCTTGACACCGGTGCCATGTATCGCTGCGTGGGGTTGGCCTGCGCTTGGGCCAAGATCGAACTCTCCGATGTCGCCGCGGTTACTGCAATTGCAAAGACTGCCGTTATCGACGTGCGTAGCGATGCCGACGGGGCGCAACAGGTGCGCCTTAACGGCGATGATGTAACGACGGAAATTCGCACCCCCGAAGCAGCCCGGGACGCGTCGACGGTGGCCACCATTGCTGGAGTACGTTCCGCTTTGGTGGCGCAACAACAAATGTGGGGAAAAACGCATCTGGGTGGCGTACTCGAAGGACGGGATATAGCGACAGTCGTGTTCCCTCAGGCCCCCGTGAAGATTTTTCTCACAGCGTCGGTTGAAGAACGGGCTCGACGACGTCACGGGGAACAATCTGATCGGACCCTCGCTGAAGTGGTTGCGGATTTGGCGTGGCGTGATGAGCAAGATTCCACACGCGCTGCTGATCCGCTTCGTATAGCTGACAAGGCCATTGTGGTTGACACAACAGCTATGACACTCGATGAAGTGGTGGATCGCTGCGTTGCGATAGCCAAGGAACGGTTGGCTGACGCGAAGATTTTACTCCCTGCCCGTGCAATGGGAACGGTAGCTCTCGAAGATTTGGGCATGAATGCCGATGCTTCATCTTTGTCGAGAACTTCTACCGCAAGCTCGGAAGGTGGTGGTGGGGAGAAGGCCAAGTCAGCAGCGATTAGCACAGCCGCAAGCGAAACGGCAGCCCGATCAGTGTCTTCGGTTGCGCAGTACCAAGCGACCCGGATCGAGAAGATCCTTTGGTGGCTTGTTCGGTTCTTGGTCCTGGGATTTAGCAAGCTTTACTTCCGTGTCACCTACGAGGGTTTGGAAAACGTACCGAAATCTGGTGCCTATCTGGTTTCTCCTACGCATCGAAGCAATGTTGACAGTTTCGTAGTTCTCGGGCTCACTAAACGTCGTATTCGGTTTCTGGCCAAGGAGGAAATGTGGAAGCTATCCTTTGTTCACCCACTGTGGGACGCCCTCGGCGGTATCAAGGTGGAGCGTGGTTCAACCGACCGGGAATCCATGAAGCTTTGTATGGCCGCGCTCGCTTCGGGTGAACCGCTGGCGGCGTACCCAGAAGGAACCCGTCGTGAAGGTCCCGTGGTCGAAGGACTCTTTGATGGGCCCGCCTACATGGCACTTAAAGCTGGTGTGCCGATTGTGCCCATGGGGATTGGCGGATCAGCATTAGCCATGGGTAGAGGTGACAAGTTCCCAAAACCCAAGCATATTCATGTAGTTATTGGCAAGCCGCTCAACAGCCCACCGTCAAACGAAACGGGACGCCGGCACATACGTGCACTTACGGCTGAGCTAGCTGGTTCGTTGCAGAACTTGCTCGAAGAAGCCCAACAAAAAGCTAAATTAAGACCGAAGCCTTAGCCGGTCACGATCGAGCGGGGTTTGGCAAACACCAAACGAAGCTTGGCTTCAAAGTGTTCTAGCGGCAAGGTGTCGTAGGCGGGGTCGAAAGCTTTTTGATCCCACTCGTCGGCAAATTGGGCAGCTAGGTCAAACGACGGATGATCTGCATACTTATCACGAGCGTTGGCGTCCATTCCAAAGTGCGCATAGTAATGCTTGCCTTGGAAATCCTGATGAGCCTCCACCATGAAATGTACTTCGGGGCGCACGTAGGGCTTTAGAATGGATGCAGCGATGGCCGGATGATTGGGAACGCTGATGGCTTTGCCGATGTCGTGGCAGAGCGCGGCAATAACCACTTCATCGTCGGCCCCCGCTCGTTCGGCCAGAGTGGCCGTTTGCAGACAGTGGGTGAGCTGGTCGGTGACAAAACCGTCCATAATGGTGCTGAGTGATTCAAGCAGCATGATTATGCGGTCGGCCACGCGGGTTTGGTTCTTCGTCGTCTCAGCGCCAATTTTGAGCCATTCCTCCTTGGTGGAGTGGTCCATGGCGGTGAACGTTGCGCTGCCGGTTGCTGTGAAAGTCGAGGCGATCATGTGACCATGTTCCCACTTGCCTAGGCCAAGGTAAAGCCAGGCGTAATGTTGGACCGCTCGGGGCAGGCCAGGCATGGGCCGTCCGTGTAGCCGAAGCAGTAGTGCCTCAGTTGTGAGTCGGCTCGGCGAGAAGCAAGTCGCCGCTTAACACGCAACGGCAGGCTTTCAACAGATTTGGACTATTTGCCCGATCGCGCACGAATTCGCAGCACTCGGCTATCTTTCGCGCGGGCTTGTTGCAACTCGTACAGCCTAGAAAGTGAGCAGGACGCATGGGAATTGAAGATCTTTTGGGTGGAGCACTCGGTGGCGACGCTATGGCGAAAATCGCCGCGAAGCTCGGCACCGACACAGCAGGAGCACAGAAGGCCGTCTCTTCGGCACTTCCCGCCCTGCTCGGTAAAATGAAAGCCAACGCCGACGATCCTGAAAAGGGCGCAGCTTTGACCGCGGCACTGGGCAAGCACGACGGAAGCGCTTTAGCGGCAGGTCTTGGCGATGACGAAGAGGCCATTGGCAAGGGCGAAAAGATTGTGGGCAAAGTGTTCGGCGATGAAGCCGATGCCGTGCACGATCAGGTAGCTGCCGAGGCCGGCATCGACAAGAGTCAGGCTGCGGGATTGATGGCCATGTTGGCACCTTTGGTTATGAGTGCTCTGGGTGGCTCAGGTGCTGCAGCTGGCGGCGCGCAGGGACTATCCGGTTCGCTTGGTGGTCTACTGGGCGGTGGAGGGGGCCTCGGCGGAATGCTTGGTAATCTTCTCGGGGCTGGTGGCCTTGGTTCCATGTTGAGCGGCGGTGCTGGGCAAGCTGGTAACGCTGCAGCTGGTGCGACCGGTGCTGCTGGTGGCGGATTGATGGGCACCGTAACCGGCATGCTCGATCAGAACAAAGACGGCAGCATCATCGACGACGTTCAGCGGTTGGCTGGAGGTCTTGGCGGGGCTGGCGGAGCCGCAGGTGGCAAGGCTGGAATCTTGGGAAAACTCGTGGGCATGCTCGGTCGTAAGTAGGCCAAAAGACAAGAGTCGCAGCAGATCCGCTGGGCATGTGAAAGCGGGGCATCCTAAAGCTGTTCGTGTTAACGCGGTGCCTGGCATGTACGTAGTGAATCGAAAAGGGACGGGCTTTCGAGCTCGTCCCCTTTTGCGTTTCGCTCAGCATTACGTGGCTCCAGTCTCACGCGGCTAGTCAACATCCTTGAGCGCAGCAAGTACATCGCTGGCAGCAGTGGACCGGTCAGCATCCATTGGGTTTCGTGCGGGTTGAGGGGCGCCGAGGAGGTATGCAAATGCTGCGGCTGCCGAGGGGACAACATCGCGAAGTTCGCGTGGCGGCGGAAAGTATTCGTCTTCATCAGTGACCCGAACAATCTCTACGCCGTTCAGTGGATTGAGCCGAGCGATTACTTCGTTAATCAGTTCCTCGGGCGCAGATGCCCCTGCGGTAACGCCAACGACACCACTTAGATCCGGGGGGAGCTCGTCGGCGCTGTTGATCCGGTAAACCTTGGAACAACCTGCGGCAACGGCGACTTTGGCTAGGGCGACGGTGTTTGATGAATTCGCAGAACCGATAACCACAATGGCGTCGGCTCGGGGTGCCATAGCGGTTAGGGCGTTCTGGCGATTGGTCGTGGCGTAACAAAGATCGGAGTGGCCCGGAACCCACATATCGGGGAATCGGGTTTGTGCCGCGGCGAGCACATCGGCCCAGTCATGGTGGGACAGGGTGGTTTGGGCCAGGAGCGCAACAGGTTGGCCACCGAGCTGGAGGTCATTTACCTGAGCCGCGGTTTCCACGAGGTGCATTTTTGTAGGGGCGACGGCCATGGTGCCAACGGCCTCGTCATGACCCACATGGCCGATGTAGATGATCTCAAAACCTTTGCCGGCCCGTACTTTGGCCTCGTGATGGACTTTAGTCACGAGGGGGCAAACGGCGTTCACCACATAGCCACCGTTTGCTTGTGCTGCGGCCACGATTTCCGGCGCCGAGCCGTGAGCGCTGAGCATGAGGGGCGCGCCGGGCGGTACTTCCTCGATGGTTTCCACAAAGATCACGCCGAGTTCTTTGAATCGGTCGACCACCAGGCGGTTGTGCACAATCTCGTGGTAGCAGTAGACGGGTGCATCAAACATGCGAACCATCCAGGTGAGAGCCTTGATAGCCATCTCCACGCCTGCGCAAAATCCGCGGGGTGCAGCGAGCAGAACGCGATCAACTTCCATTGCCCTCCAACCTATCGGCCAAGTGGTCTCTAGCGATGCTGCCTGGTTGCTTGAGTTCGTCCACCGGTCGTTCTTCCGCACGGTGCTACCGGGCCCGAATTTGGCGGCCCGCCCTCGATTTCGTGTCAAATGGCTGGTCGGATAGGTCGTTTTCTGGCCGGTCGGCGGTTTTGTGGCTCATTTGGGGTGGTTTGGGCAGGAACTTAGGGGTTGGGTCGTATCCTGTAGGCCATGAGTTTGCCAACTGTTGTCGCTGTGGCGCCTGGGTCGCCCGCCGATAATGCTGGCATACAGCCGGGTGACGTCATATCCCTAATGAACGGCGCCGTGGTGCGTGACGTTATTCAGTACCGATTGTTGGCCGATGAGGCCGAGATTGAGTTGGAACTTCAACGTGGTGGCCTTGAGCTAAGTGTGCTGATCGAAAAGCCTGAAGGGGAGCGGCTCGGCATTGAGGTGCAATCGGCGTTGTTTGATCAGCTGCGCACGTGCGACAACCACTGTTCGTTTTGTTTCATCTACCAGCTACCCCCAGGGATGCGTCCGAGCCTTTATCTCAAGGACGATGATTACCGGCTCTCGTTTCTTTACGGCAACTTCACAACCCTGACCCGCTTTACCGAGGCTGATCTTGAGCGGGTAATCACCGAAGGTTTGTCCCCGTTAAATGTGTCGATCCATGCAACCGATCCTGAGGTGCGTGCCAATCTCCTCCGTAACCGACGGGGGGCTACGAGTTTGCGTTGGCTTCGCGCGTTGCTGGATCATGGTGTTGAAGTTCATGGTCAACTCGTGCTGTGCCCTGGCGTAAACGACGGCGAGGTTCTTGAAGACACGTTGGCAGGGGTGTTGGAGCAGTATGCGAACCTAGCTTCGTTGCATGCCGTACCTCTGGGGATTTCGAAGTTCAATAAGGAACCCAGTTTGCGGTTCCATACCAAAGCCGAAGCTGAGGCGGTGGTTGATGCGGTGGAGCGCTGGCAGAAGGTGTTCTTGGCCGCCATTGGTCGACGGATGATTTTCGCTGCGGACGAGTACTACCTCATGGCCGAGCGAGCTTTTCCGGCTTCTGAGGACTACGAAGACTTTATTCAGCACGAAAACGGCATAGGTATGGCCCGCACGTTTGAGCGGGAACTATCGGGCCAAACCGATCAACCGACTGAGGTTGCTTCGGGATTCTTTGCCTGGGTCGAAGGCGCGCCTGCTGAGGGGTACCGAGCACCCCGCGAAGCAGGGTCGATGTCGATGGATGCTGGCAATGCTTTAGGTTCGGAATTGGGCTTTGAGATTATGGGAGCAGCTCTTCAGGCTCAAACGATGAGTGGTGAGCCAAGCGGGTGCGGCAGTGTTGCCACGGCCACTCGCACGGTAAGTGGTGCTCCGAGAACGATTTCGTTGCGTCCTCGTCGTTCTGCGCCCGTGGCTATTTTGACCGCGCCGTATGGTGCGATGGTTTTGGGTGATTTGTTGCCGCCGGTGTTGGCTGAGTTGGGCAGATCTGATGTGCGCATACTTCCGGTGGAGAACGATTTCTTTGGCGGCAACACGGCGGTTACGGGGTTGATGGTCGGGGCGGATTTGGCTCGGGTTTTGGCCAGTCAGCCTGAGGGCCATCGGTATTTGCTACCTGATGTGTGCTTATCGAAAGGGGTGTTCCTCGATGGGACGAGCCCAGCCGATCTGCCGCGGATGGTGGAGATCGTGCCCACCAATGGCATTGCCCTGCGTGAGGCCCTGGCGCAGAAGTAGCGTCGTGGTGCATGTGCCGACGACTTGGCTTGGAAGCGAGTTTTGGGACAAGTCTAGGAATGGCCAAAAGTGTTGAACAAGTAGGTCAAAAGTTGAACGAAAGTTGTCAGACGTTGCTGGCACACCGTGGGTCGTAACGTTGAAGAACAGTGAGCACGGTAAAAGTGCAGAGTAAGCGCGCAGGGTAGTTGTGGGTAATTATGCAGGTAATGAGAGAGCTGGATTGCAGTGAGTGAACAAGCGAAAAGACGAGCAAAATCGGGTCCGCTGACCCGCATCAGCTTTACCAATCCCCGCGGGCTGCCTACGGTGGCCATTGTCGGGCGCCCCAATGTTGGCAAGTCCACTTTGCTGAACCGCTTCGTGGGCCGTCGTGAAGCCATCGTCGAAGAACGCCCCGGCGTAACCCGCGACCGGCGCGATGTTGAAGCCGAATGGAACGGCAAGCAGTTCCTCCTCATTGACACTGGTGGCTGGATGTCATCAGGCAATGAGCTTGATGACAAGGTTTCCAAGCAATCGGAGAAAGCTATTGATGAGGCCGACATGGTCCTCTTCGTGGTTGACGTAACGGTTGGTGTTACTCCCGAAGACGAAGAAGTGGCCGACATCTTGCGGCGCCGCCGGGATAAGGGCAGCGTGTTCGTGGTTGTGAACAAGGTTGACGGCGAAACCCGAGACACCGATGTTTGGGCCTTCTCGGCGCTGGGTCTTGGTGATCCGGTTGGTTTGAGTGCTTTGCATGGCCGTATGACTGGCGATTTCTTGGATCTTTTGATTGCCACGCTTCCTGAGCCTGAACTGGCCGAAGAGGCTGCTGATTACGACCATGAAACCGCCATGGACATCGCCAATTTTGGTCCCATTGGTGTCGGTGGCGGCAAGGTTCCGGCTGTGGTTATTGCCGGTCGCCCAAACGTTGGTAAATCAACGTTGTTTAACCGGCTCATTGGTGATGACCGCTCGGTCGTGCACGACATGGCCGGTACCACCCGCGATTCCATCGACACGGTGGTGGAAACCGCCGAAGGTCATATTCGGTTTGTAGATACAGCCGGGATGCGCCGCAAATCAAAAATCGATGAGGGTGCTGAATACTTTTCCCTGGTTCGTGCCTTGCAGTCGATCGACAACGCCGATGCAGCGTTGTTTGTGATCGACGCGCAAGAAGGCGTAACCCACCAGGATCAACGTTTGGCAGAACGTATCGATGCCGCCGGTTGCCCGATGTTGTTGTGTCTCAACAAGTGGGACCTCATTGATGCCGAGCAACGTGAAGCGGCGTTGCATAGCGTTGAAGACAAGCTGGCCTTCTTGGGCTATGCGCCGATTATGAAAATCAGTGCCATGAGCGGAACGGGTGTCCACAAGCTCCTGCCCGCGTTGGCTGATGCCATTTCGAAGTACCACATGCGTGTTCCAACTCGTGAGCTCAACGAACTCATCGCCGAAGCGCACCAGTTGCACCCACTAAAGGAAGCGCGCATCCTTTATGCCACCCAGGGAGCGACTGATCCTCCAACGTTCACCCTGTTTGCGAACCGTCCGCTCTCGCCGCAGTACTTGCGATTCCTGGAGCGCAAAATTCGCGAACGGTTTAACTTTGGAGCAACACCAATCAAGCTGCGAGTTCGTAAGCGCGGATAGGTTTTGTTCAAGCATCGTGGCTCTCGATCGGTTTGCCGACGGGAGCCACATCGCATCTGCAGGTAAGGCAAAGTTGCTTAGAGTGTAAGTTTGGAGTCTTAAGGGGTGTGCCTTTTGGAGGATCGAAGTGTGGGGTAGAGCCGACGGTGATCCTTACAACCTTTACTACGGAGACGAGCCGAAGTCGGCTCCACCGGCCCGACTCCGTTCGCGCATTGGAGCGTCGTTAGTTATCGTCGCCCTTCTGGGAGCCACGGCCCGAGGGGGTTGGTTGGTCTTTGTTCGGCCTGCACCGGTCCGCGGTACCGGGTTTAGAGAGATGCCCTCGGTAGCTTTTACGGTTCGATGCGGGTTCAGCCATGCCGCGAGCGATGATCCAATCCTGTTTCCTGGGCAACGTGGAGCCTCACATCGTCACTCGTTTTTCGGCAATCGCACCACGGATGCATTCTCTTCAGCCACATCGCTGCGAGGTCAACCGACGACCTGTGATCACCCCGGCGATACTGCGTCCTATTGGCTACCGTCGCCCATAGGAGCGGAGTGGACGGCCATTCGAGCCTATTACGGCACCGGCCTGCTTGATTCCGGCCAAATCAAACCGTATCCGAAAGGCATTGGTTTGATTGGAGGCAACGCACCTCAACAGCTCAACCCCAACCCATCGAGGTCCGGTCCAGTTGGGGAAACAAACCAGTTGGCCATGTGGAGTTGTGGACGGGCCATTGATGAGCCTGGATGGACGGAAACTCTTCCAAAATGCCCAAACTCCAAGCGTTTGGCTGCGCGCATAGTTTTTGGACAGTGCGTGCAGGAACTTACTGGCCATCAGCCTCTCAGCCAGCTAGCCGCCACCGCTCCAGTGCAATCGGGAACGTGTCCATCAAGCCACCCGGTTGGTATTCCGCAATTACGTATTCGAGCAGAACTAAGCGCGACCCCGTCGGCATTGTCATCGGGCCCGCTTACGTCGCTCCACGCTGATTTCCTCAACGCGTGGGACACCGCAACTCTGCAACGCCTAATCGATGTGTGTATACGAGGAGAGCGAACCGCAGATCAAATCAAGCTATGCGGGCTGCCAGGGTCAGGTCCGCGCGTTGCTGGGTTCGGTACCAAACCTACGTGACGAAACTTGAGCAACAAAGCCTGAGCGGGCGGCTCAGGTCCAGAAAGGACCTGACCCGCTACGTCAAAATGCGGAGAGCTAGTGATCTCCGCCTGGGGTATTGATGTGACGCTGACGGGCCGCGGCAATTTCACGCCATGCTGCACGAGCACCCTCGAAGCCAGCCGTTGATGATGCCTTGTCGGGCTCAAGCATTTTGTAGACGTCAAAGAAGTGCTTAATTTCCTCAAGTAGTTCCTCGGGTAGGTCCCGCAGATCTTCGACACCCTTCCAACGAGGTTCGGTGGGGGGAACGCAAATGATCTTGGCGTCGGGTCCAGCTTCATCCTGCATCCACATCACACCAACCGGACGAGCCTCAGTCCAGATACCCGGGTACGTAGGGTCTTCGAGTAAGACAAGGGCGTCGAGGGGATCGCCATCCTCCCCAAGGGTGTCGGGTATGAAGCCGTAATCGGCGGGATAGACCGTTGCCGAGAACAATCGGCGATCAAGGAAAATGTGACCGGTTTCGTGGTCGATCTCGTATTTGTTGCGGGAACCACGGGGAATTTCGATGACGACGTGAATGCAGCCGTCGCGGGGAGTTCGTGCCATGCATTCATTCCACACTGCTGGGAGGCTCAGCGCCATTCATTCGGCGATTTTCGACAAGGTTTTTCGTTTGAAAGACACTTGTGGTGAGGTAATAGTCATCGTTACTGTTGGTATCGTCTTTATGGGTGACAGTCGTCACCAGTCCCAACGTCGTACCTGAAGCGTTTTGTTCGACCGTTGCTTAGTTCTTGAGGAGTGCCGTGACTTCTATTTCCAGCGCCGCCGACATTGTCCGAACCTATGCCGCCGAAAAAGGTGATGCAACCATGGTTTCAATGGGCGACCAAAAGACCACCTGGTCGGAGGGTAATGACCGATCAAGCCGGGTAGCCCAAGCGTTAATCGCCGCAGGGGTCAAGCCGCAAGAACGGATTGCCTTTCTGGAAAAGAATTCGCTCGAATATTTTGAAGTGCTGTTTGGTTCATCGAAGGCCAATGTTGTGGATGTTTCGGTGAACTGGCGCCTCGCTGCGCCCGAGATTTTGTACACCGTCAATGACTCGGAAGCCAAGATCCTTATTGTCGGAGTGGATTTCTTCCCGGCTGTGGAGCAAATCGAATCCCAGCTCACCTCCGTGCAAACCATCGTGGCCATTGGTGAGCATCCCCGTTGGCCCAACTACAACGACTGGATCGGTGCCCACGAACCCGTTGATCCTCGGGTTTCAACCTCACTGACCGATATTGCCTTCCAGCTCTACACCTCCGGCACAACCGGCCTGCCGAAGGGGGTGATGACGGCGAATTCAAGCCTGTTTCAGCTGTTGTCGAATGTGTTGGGACCATGGGGAATGGATGCCACATCTAAGAACATCGCTACCATGCCGCTGTTTCATATCGGGGGTTCAGGCTGGGCGCTTGCTGGCATGTTCATTGGCGCAGAAACCCTGCTGGTCAGGGATCCCTTACCCAACGTTTTGCTCGATCTGATTCGTGTGGACAAGGCCACCAACGCCTTTTTTGTTCCGGCATTGCTGGCGTTTATGGCGATGGTTCCGGGCGCCGCCGATGGTGATTATTCGTCGATGCGCTCCGTTGTGTATGGAGCTTCTCCGATCACCAACGAGGTGCTGATGGCTTCAATGGCTACGTTGAAATGTCCTCACATCCAGGTGTACGGAATGACTGAAACGACTGGTGCGATTACCGAACTTTCCCCCGAGGACCATGATCCAACCGGTCCACGGGCCCATTTGTTACGCAGTGCTGGCAAGCCCTACCCGTGGGTGGAAATGCGTATCGTCGACGTAGATTCCGGTGCCGATATGCCCATTGGCGAAGTTGGTGAGCTATGGACGCGTTCGGAGCAAAACATGAATGGCTACTGGAACAAGCCCGAGGAAACAGCGAAGACCATCACTGAAGATGGTTGGCTAAAAACTGGCGACGCGGGTTATCTCGACGCAGAGGGATTTTTGTTCCTTACCGATCGTGTCAAAGACATGATTGTGTCCGGTGGCGAAAACGTGTATCCGGCTGAGGTCGAGAACGCGTTGGCCTCGTTTCCAGGGATTGCTGAGATTGCAGTAATCGGTGTGCCGAGCGAACGTTGGGGTGAAACCGTGAAAGCCATCGTGGTGCTCAAGCCTGGTTTCATTGCCGATGGGCCCGCGATCATTTCTCACGCTAAGGCTTTGTTGGCCGGGTACAAGTGTCCTACGTCGGTTGATTTCATTGAGGCGCTGCCCAGAAATCCAACTGGCAAGGTTCTCAAGAAGGATCTCAGGGAGCCGTTCTGGGTTGGACAGGCGCGTCGCATTAACTGATTGGCGCGGTTCGACAGTGGCCGCTCATTTAAGGTTGTTTGATCCGAGGCTGTTCGACCGATTGAGGGAACCGACTTCGCGGTTTTGACTAGAGCGCTTTTCGAGGACTGGTTACCGCCGCTGGTTCGAGGGAAGGTGGAGGTGCGCTAAAGATGTGGGCGTGACGAATGACGAAGTAGCTGAACTGTTTGTGCAATCGGGCGCGCTTTTGCGTGGGCATTTTGTGCTGACCAGCGGAAGGCATTCGGATCAGTATTTCGAAAAATTTGATGTCTTGCGTTGGCCAGAACAGGTAGCGACCCTGTGCGCCGAATTGGCTGCACGGGTTCGCGCTGCGGAGATCGAAGCTACGGTGGTTCTAGGCCCGACGACCTTAGGAATCGTGTTGGCCTATGAGCTTGGTAAGCAGCTGGGATTACCAGCGGCTTACGGTGAGAAGAACGCTGAAGGGAAACGGTTTGTGCGTCGCACCGACCATCTAACCGAGCGTGATCGGGTCCTCATCGTCGACGATATTCTCACCACAGGTGGCTCCATCCGTGAATGTCAAGTTCTGGTGGATTCAGTTGGGGCAACGAATGTTGGTGCAGCGGTTTTGGTGGACCGGGCCAATGGAAAGCTTGACTTGGGAGTGCCTCTCATCGCAGCCCTGGCCGTTGAGGTGCAGAGCTGGGATGCCAACGAGTTGCCGGAGTGGCTAGCGGCAGTTCCGATCAGCAGGCCAGGATCAACCGGGAAGAAGTAAGCTCACATACCGCATGCGGCCTTGATGGCGGCACGCGCTTTTGGGTACCAGGCTTTAGCGAAGAGCACGCCGCCGTCGACGGTGAAGTGCGTTCCATCGTTTGTGTAGACGGCGGTGGTGTAGCCAGCGTCAAGGAGGTTCTTGGCGGTGTCGCCGTAAGAGGTTTTCGGATCTTGTCCGTCACCGACTTTTCTGGCCACATCGTTGACTGCTCGTACTGTCGGACTGATTTCTGTGGTGTTGGTGTTTGGGGGAATGTCGCCAACGACCAGGTACGTGTCGGGTGCCACTTGGCGAATTTTGCTCACGAAGTTCTGGAGTTTCGCTGCAGCTGCGTTGGCAATCGTGCCCCCGGCCGCAAGGTCATTGGTGCCAATTGTGAGGAGGATCACATGAGGCTGTGCCGATTTGAGCCAATCAACGATGTAGAAATCGAGGTTGGCAGGCTTGCCCTGATAGTCGACGCCATCATCGGGACCGATACGGAATCCACCATGGCCTTCGTTATCAGGATCACCACCGCCAGCGGGATCCCACTGTCCTGAGCCCACAAAGTCGATCGGTAGCCGTTCAGATTTCAACGTCCGGTAGAGCGGTCCGCGATACGACTCGCCAAATGCGGTGAGCGAGTCTCCAAGCGGCATAACACGGCAGTCTCCGGTAATTGGTTCACTGGCCCCGCCTACCGTCGGCGCAGAGATCGTGATCCCGGCCGGAGTGATACCTTCGCCGACGGTCGCAGGAATCCGATAGGTAATCGTGGTTGGAGGTGACTTGGGCGCCTTTGATTTTTTTACCGGTGCGACCTTTTTAGTCTTGCTCGACGCATTTTTGGCAGAGGCGTTGGTAACTGCGGTTGTGGCACAGGCGCCAGTGATCGCCACGCCTAGAACTAAACCCGCGGTTCTCGTAGCAGCAAGCCCCACTCGGGAACCTCGGCGGCGAGCTGGTGCGTACCGCGGATCGGAGAAGAAATCCCTGTTTGGCATGGTGAAAGTCTGCTTGGAGGAACCATCCTTTTGAAAGAACATAGTTAAGTTATCGACCCTCGATCCCGAGGAGTCGATGGGTCGTTTGGCTGCTTTCGGTGCACCTCGGTCTGCTTTGGTCTGCTTTTGGGTATGCAGTGGGCCGCCATTGAACGCTTGGCGGATGTTTTGGGTGTCGACCGGAATTCTGTGAAACTAAAGGTCTCATGATCGAAGACCTTGCCGCCCGTACTGACCGAGCCCGGATGGGCAATCTCGCCAAAGAACACGCAAAGTTGGAGCGGCAAAACAAGCTCTTTGTGCGCGAACGTATTGCGTTGTTGATCGACCCCGGCTCATTTGTTGAAGACGGTCTGCTGGCCAATTCATTGGCTCCCAGTGGTGATCTTCCTGCCGACGGAGTGGTTACTGGTACAGCGTTAATTGAGGGTCGCCCGGTTTGCATCATGGCCAATGACCCCACAGTCAAAGCCGGTTCTTGGGGGGCGCGGACGGTCGAGAAGATCATCCGCATCACTGAGAAGGCCCTGACGATGGAAGTGCCAATCTTCTATTTGGTGGACTCCGCTGGCGCCCGCATCACCGATCAGATTGAGCTGTTTCCCGGTCGACGTGGGGCCGGTCGAATTTTTTACAACGAAGTGAAACTCTCAGGGCGGGTGCCCCAGGTTTGTTGCCTGTTTGGACCCTCGGCTGCAGGCGGGGCGTATATCCCAGCGTTTTGTGACATCGTGATCATGGTGGAAGGGAATGCTTCGATGTATCTCGGTTCTCCTCGGATGGTGGAGGAAGTCATTGGTGAGGTAACAACGCTGGAGGACCTTGGTGGTGCTCGTATGCACGCTTCGGTTTCTGGTTGCGGTGACTTGTTGGCTGCTGATGATGCCGAGGCGATTTCTTTAGCTCGTCGCTACGTTTCATTTTTTCCGACCAACTGGCGATCCAATCCGCCTTCGGCTCCCGCTGCGGATTCGGCGACGGTATTCACTGCTTCGATGGTTCCGGTTGAAGATAGGCGCGCCTATGACATGCGAAAGGTGATCGCCGCTATTGTTGATGCTGGTTCTTGGTTTGAAATGAAGCCAATCTTTGCCCGCGAGTTGGTGACGGGTTTTGGTCGGCTCAACGGGGAAGTGGTCGGAATTGTGGCCAACAACCCGATGCAAAAAGGTGGGGTGTTATTTGGGGATTCCGCCGACAAGGCCGCACGGTTCATTTGGTTGTGTGATGCCTTCAACATTCCGCTGGTGTTTCTTGCCGATGTTCCCGGGTTCATGGTGGGTACCGCGGTTGAGCGTGAAGGAATTATCCGCCATGGCGCCAAGATGATTACGGCAGTTTGTGAGGCGACGGTCCCAAAGATCAGCGTGATTGTGCGAAAGGCCTATGGCGCAGGTTTGTATGCCATGAGCGGCCCCGCCTTCGAGCCAGATGCCGTTATTGCCCTACCTATGGCAAAAATTGCCGTCATGGGCGCAGAGCCAGCAGTCAACGCCGTATATGCCAACAAGATCGCCGCCATTGAAGACCCAGACGAGCGAGCAGCGTTTGTGACTGCTATGCGCGCGGAATATGAGAAGGATATCGACTTGATGCTTCTGGCCTCTGAATTGGTGATCGATGCCATCATCGAGCCCGAAGATCTGCGCGCCGAGTTGATACTGCGGATCGCTCGAGCCCGGAACAAGAACCGGGTATTTTCTGACCGTCGCCACGGAGTTCCGCCCGTATGATGCTTTTACTCCCCGCTTCGATCGTCATTCGTGACGTGGGGCCGCGTGATGGTTTGCAGGCCGAGGAGCCCATTGCCGTAAGTGCTCGTATTGAAATGATCGAAGGCCTGTTCTCGGCTGGTCTGCGAAATGTGGAGATCTGCTCGTTTGTTTCACCCAAAGCCGTTCCCTCGATGGCTGGCGGCGCCGAGGTTGTTGCTGCGGTCGGCCCTCGTGACGGTGTAATTCGGGCTGCGTTGGTTCCCAATCTTCGCGGTGCGCAGATGGCCCTCGATGCTGGAGTAGACGAAATCACCGTCACGGTTTCGGCTTCGGAGACGTACAGCCAACGAAACGTAGGAATGAGCGTGGCCGAGGCTGTCACGTCCTCGGTCGCTATCGCTGCGGAAGTGGGCGGACGACTGCCTATCGATGCGGTCGTTTCGTGTGCGTTTGGCTCACCCTACGAAGGTGACCTTGAACCGTTCGCCGTAGCAGGGCTCTGTGACCAATTGCTGACAGGTGGAGTAACCCGAATTACTTTGGCCGACACTACTGGTATGGCGACACCGTTGCGGATCGCTGCAGTATTTGAGGCGTTGAGTCTGCGGGCTCGTAAGGATCTTGGCTTGCACGTCCACGAAACTCGTGGCACGGCACTGGTCAATGCCTATGCAGCAATGCAGATGGGTGTTTGTCGATTCGATACCTCGATCGGCGGGCTTGGTGGTTCGCCGTTCGCAGCAGGGGCAGCGGGGAACTTAGCTACCGAGGATCTTGTCTACCTTTGCGATGAGCTTGGTGTAGAAACCGGCATCGACCTCTCGAAACTGCTCCTAGTAAGCGCACAAACGGCCTTCGCTATCGGGCATGGCGTTCCTAGCAGGGTGGCTGCTGCAGGGCCTCGCCTCCTGGCTCGCGATGGCGCACCGGTCTCCCTGTCGGTATCGGTGTCGGCCAACGCGTTGGTTAACCGGTAATGCCCTGGTGTGATGATTGCGCGAAGTATTGGGCCCCCAACGCCATGAAGACCAGTGGTGCTTGCCCCACGTGCGACAAGGTACTGGCCACCAAAGGCGCTTTGCGGATGGAGGCGCGCTCGTTAGGTGTTCCGGGTCCAGGCGAGAATGAAGGAGAGGCTCCAAAAGCCCCTTGGCATTTCAAACTCATGATCGGCTGCCTGGCCCTCTACCTGGGTTGGCGAGTGATCCAAGGTGTGCAATGGCTCTTGAACTAATTCCCAGTTTGGGTAGGGGCCAATCTGCGCTTCGCCAACTTGAGCTGCGCTTCGCCAACCTGCTCTGCGCTTCGCCAACGGAAGCATTAGAGCTAACCGGGGCGCTTCAAACGGGTAGCAACAGCTGCTGGTTTCTTACTCGAGTTACCAATCGTTGACGAGGAGGGTTGCACCGGTGAGGTCGTCGGGGCCTACGACTTTGGCCCCGGCAGAGCGGAACGCGGAGAGGGCGCTAAGCGTGTCGGCGGTGACTTCTTCGCCGGGGACGAGAAGGGGGATTCCGGGAGGGTAGGGGATGACGTAATCTGCACAAATTCTGCCGAGTGAGTCTGATGTGGCGATCGACGAGGACGGGGCGTGAAGGGCGGCTCTGAGCGATCGACGTTGTGGGGGAGTGGCGGGAAGGTCAGTAGTCGTGCCGGAACTCGGCGGATGGTTTGCTGCAGCCAAACCGAGAAGCGACTCGATCAAGAACGCGCTCGACTCTGCGGTGTCCCCAACAGTAAGTGAACACACGATTCGATGAAAATCGGAAAGCTCAACCCAAAGCTGGCAATGTGTTCGAAGCCATGCCGACGCAGCGAAGCCGCTGATACCCAGCCCGCGGACGTCGACTACCAATTTTGTTGGATCAGTAGCGACGCTTGGATGTGCAGCGAGCCGATCGAGAATCCGGAGCCCATTGATGGTGGCTACTGAACTTCGTACTGCGCAGGACAAATCGATAGCGGTTGCTAAATCGTTTCGGCCCCCGTCGACCAGATGATGTGAAGCGAGATCCAACGACATGGTGAGCACAGCGCTCGGGGACGAGGACTGCAACATGCCGAGAGCTCGTTTGAGCGGTGCTGTAGGAACGTCTTTGGCAACGTGGAGCATGGAAGCTTGCGTGAGCGCACCTAGGGTTTTGTGGGTTGACTGAATAACGATGTCGGCACCCTGGGCAAGTGCCGAAGCGGGAAGATCAGGGTGGAATCCGAAGTGGGAACCGTGGGCTTCGTCGACCACGAGCAAAGCCCCGAGCCGACGGGCTAGGGAGACGTAAGGGGCAAGATCGGTCGCCATGCCGTAGTAGTTGGGGCGCGTAAGGTGGACAATGGTCGCACGCTCAGGAAGTTGCACGGTGGCGAGATTGGCAGGGAGAAACCAGCCGTCTTCGGCGAGATCATGCTCGTAGGGGAGATAATACGGAGTCGCGCCGGCGAGGACGGCGCCTGTGTAGACGCTGCGATGTGAACCTCGCAGCATGATCACGTTGTCGCCGTCCCCAGCGAAGGCAGTGATGGCTGCCAGATTGCCTCCGGTAGAACCATTCACTAAAAAGAACGTTGCCGCGGCGCCGAATACTTCAGCGGCTTTGGCCTGTGCGCTTAGGATCGAGCCAGACGGGGCGTGAAGGTAATCAAACCCGCCCATCTCGCTGACGTCTGCGCGCAACATCTGGTTGCCAAAAACGCTTGTGAACAGAGGGTGCACCCCACCGCGTTGTTTGTGTGCAGGCATATGAAACGAGGCCCGCTCGCCCACGTAGTAGGCGCGCAGATCTTCAACGGTTGGGGGAGTGGAAGTACTCGCTGAGAGTTCGTTCGATGACACAGAGACACTTTAGAGAGGAGTTCGGCGCAGTTGGACCAAACCCCGCACCGCTTCGACTAGCCGGTGCTAACTCAGTTGATGCTTGATAGCCCCGGCGATGGTGCGTAGACCGGAATCCAGTTCATCAGGCGTGATCACCAACGGAGGAAGCACCTTCAAGACGGTGTCGTTACGGCCCACGCGTTCGATGATCAAACCGTCAGCGAAACACTGCTGCGAAACCTTTTTTGCAAATGCACCGGTGGCATCGATTGCGGTGAGATCGATACCCCACATCATGCCGATGCCACGCGTTGCAATGCGAGAGTCGAGGGGGGAGACCAGAGCAGAGAACGTTTCGGCGATGATCCGCCCTTTGTCTGCGGTACGACTGGCGTAGTCGTCCTCATCGAACACGCGGAGTGCCTCGGTAGCGGTCACAAAAGCTAACTGGGGGCCACGGAAGGTCCCTGTGTGTTCTGCGGGTTGCCAAATGTCGAGCTCAGGCTTCATGAGAACGAGTGACATAGGAAGGCCAAAGCCAGAAATGGACTTGGACAATGTCACAATGTCGGGAACGATTCCAGCGCGTTCAAAACTGAAAAACTCTCCGGTACGGCCGCAACCAGTTTGGATGTCATCAATAATGAGCACGATTTCGTACTGATCGCAGATGATTCGCAACTGTTGAAGCCAAGCGGTTGGGGCAATACAGATTCCGCCTTCAGCCTGAATGGTTTCCACGATAACTGCGGCGGGTATTTCTATGCCTGAATGCCCATCGGACAATACTGAGCGAAGGTAAGCGAGCGTATCAACGCCAACCATTTCACCAAACGGGAAGGGCAGAAAAGTGGTGTTACCCAAAGGCACACCAGCACCAGCGCGATGTTCGCGGTTGGCGGTAGCCGCTAGGCCACCGAGGGAATGGCCGTGGTATCCGCCCATAAAGGAAAACACGCCGGTGCGACCCGTGGCTTTGCGAGCAATCTTGAGCGCTGCTTCCACGGCATTTGCACCGGTAGGGCCAGTGAACTGCACCTTGTAGGGCAGGGATCGTGGCTGGAGGACCCGGGCTTCGAACTCGGTGAGAAACGCAGTTTTAGCGGTGGTGTGAAGGTCAAGTCCGTGCGTCAGGCCGTCGGAGGCGATGTACTCGACGAGGGCCTGCTTGAGGCGGGGATGGTTGTGCCCGTAGTTGAGGGCTCC
>JAYUVJ010000130.1:0-4831 GCA_043754155.1 Acidimicrobiia bacterium | reverse complement strand
GCAACCGTAAACTCACAGTGCGGTTCATCGCAGGAAGCCAACATGGTCGCGCACGGATTCGTAGGAAGTGGGTTGGCCAACGTTGCCATCTCTTGCGGCGTCGAAACCATGTCTTCGGTGCCGTTTGGGGCGATGGGCGCCGAGGGCGTTTTCGGCGTGGCCCGTGAAGGTACGTACACTGAGGTCTACGAAGCCACCACACAGTTCGATGGTGCCGAGCGGATCGCTGCGAAGTACGGCATCACTCGCCAAGCCGCAGACGAGTTGGGTGTTAGTTCACAATCTCGTGCCGCAACCGCCTGGGCCGAGGATCGCTTCGCTGGTCAGATTGCCCCGATCGCCGTGAAGCAATTTGATGAATACGGTGCGCTAACGGGCGCGCTTAGTTTCGAACATGATGAGTGCATCCGTGCCACAACCTACGAAGCGCTCTCGGGTCTCAAGAGCAACGGACCTGGCGGAGTCCACACTGCAGGTACCTCGTCGCAGATTTGTGACGGCGCCGCCGCGTTGTTGATGGCTTCGCCAGAAGGCGTGAAAATGCTCGGCCTGAAACCACGTGCACGTATCATCGATTCCGTGTTGGTTGGTTGCGATCCCGAATTGATGTTGGAGGGTCCCATCCCGGCCACGCAACAACTTCTTAAGCGCACAGGCCTTTCCATGGGCGACATAGACGTGTTCGAAATCAACGAAGCCTTCGCATCGGTAGTACTCGCCTGGCAAAAGGAGACGGGCGCCGACATGTCCAAGGTCAACCCTAACGGGGGCGCAATTGCCGTTGGACACCCACTTGGCGGTTCAGGCGTAATCTTGCTCACACGGGCGTTGTACGAGCTAGAACGCTCCGGTGGACGCTACGCACTGATCTCCATGTGCTGCGGCGGAGGACTTGGCACCGGAACCATCATCGAACGCTTGTAGCCGCTCAGCCGCTCAGCCGCTTGGGCACTTTGTACTGAAGGGTGCTTAACAACGACCTTCTGGTACAAGTTTGGGTCACCGAGGATCGAAGCCGCGCAAACTCAGTAGCGGAAGGCTGAACGTTCGCGCTCAACGAATTCGTACGAGATGCCGTCGGGGTCGGTGATGAAGGTGATCCACATGTTAGGAACCGGGGTGCCGCTCAGCACGACGTCCTGCGGTGGACGATCAAAGACCGAGCCTGCGGCACCCATGGCCGCATAGGAAGCACGCGTATCTTCTACGCCGAGAGCCACACGAAACAGGCCAGAGTGGAACGGGTTCTTGTAGTGACGTCCGTGGCTGGTTGGGGTTTGCCATTGAATGAGACGCGCTTCGAACGGTTCATCACGAAGTCGTAAGCGCGCGTAGATAGCGGTGGCCATGCCGGTGTGGCCGACAAACGAAGCATCAGAAATCGTTCCACGCTCGATGAGATCAAATCCCAGTGAATCGTAGAAGGGAAGTGATGCCTCGAGATCGGTCACGGTTAAGCGGAGGTGATGCATCTGTGTCTCTGCTTCACCTAGTGCAGGATCGGCGACCAACTCAAGGGTTACTCCCTGCGAGTCGAGGACCGTAGCGGCCGTTTCGTTGAACGGAGTGGCGCCTCGAGCAACCAAGGTGGATCCGTTGGCGAGCATTTTCGCTACGGCCGCGTCGAGATCCGGAACGGCCAGGCCGATGGCTTTGATCCCAACTTCAAACGGGTCGATCGAAGGTGTTCCTTCAATCGGAGGGTCGATCCAATGCTGAATCTCAATTGCTGGGCTTACCCTCGGCCCACGTCGGTCGTAGACAAAACGAGCCTGGCTCTCGATCTCATGATCAATGCCGAGAAGTCCACCAGGCGTGCGCTCCATCGGCGTATTCATGGTGTTCTTCATGGCCAAGTTGTTCACGAAGAAATCCTTCGTAGGCCCGCCGTCCGTAGAGCAATAGCAAATATGAAGGAACCGATAACAAGGGCGAAGGATCGCGACATCTGACATAGGTGTCACCCTAGTTCCGACCTCTCAACTTTCACAGGGCGATAGGTATTCGACTGAGACCAGCGTCGGCCATTGTTGGCTTATAGCGGTAGGCGACCGAAGTTCGGAGGCCGCTTTTCTAGGAAGGATTTCACGCCTTCTTTGAAATCGGATCGGCTGAAGCTTTCCGTCATTAGCTTTCCTGCTTGTGCGTCGGCAATACCCAGGCCTTGATGTAGCTGCTCATAAACCTGACGCTTCATGATGGCCATCGAGGTCGGTGAGCTACTTGTTGCCAACTGTTCGATATAGCGACGGCAAAAACCGAGAAGCTCATCGGGTTGTACGAGGTAATTGGCAAGGCCGATGGCAAGGGCTTCTTCGCCGCGAACTTTGCGTGAGGACAACAACAAATCCATGGCAACCGCGGGGCCGACGAGACGGGGTAGTAGCCAGCTCAATCCCCATTCCGCAATCAATCCGCGCTGGGCAAAGGCGGTGAGAAACAAAGCATCTGGTGTGACTACGCGCAGGTCGCAGCACAGCGAGAATGGATAGGCCATGCCAGCAACTGCACCGTTGATCGCAGCGATAATCGGCTTGTCCACCATCATCAGGTAGGGAAAGCGCCCGGAGAAATCCCCGTCGACCTCACGTGGCGCGCGGGAAGCGCTTAGCTCTGCCGACGAGGGGCTGGCCGATTCAGCTGAGGCTCCCTCGGTGAGTGCACTGAGGGTCTTCATATCCGCGCCAGCACAAAAGGCGCGTCCGGCACCGGTAATGATGATGCCGACGACGGAACGATCAGCGCACGCACGCCCGATGGCATCCTTGATTTCGTGGTCCATCGTGTTTGTCCACGCATTCATTGACGCTGGCCGATTAAGCGTGATGGTTGCTACCGGATCGGAAACCTCGTAAATGATGTCTTCGTACATGCTCGAAACCTTGCCATATCTGCGGGGAATCCACCAACCGAAGCCGGAAGGAGAGAGTTCAGTCATCAGGCTGCGAAGGGGTCGAAGCGGCTCCAATCTGCCCGAACTCGTAACTTGACACTTGTGTCGAGTAGATTTTTCGTGCCAGGTCGAACAGGAGCCCAATGTCAAATCCCAATCCCAACTCCTTTGCTTCTCCCAGCGAATACGCCAGTACGCTGACCACATTTCTTGAGACGCATGAGCCTTTTCAGAAATACCGAAGCTATCGACCCGCCTCCATCGAGGAAAGCTCCGAGCGTCTCGCCGATCTACAACGTCTGCTGTTTGATACCGGATGGTCAAGGTGTGGCTGGCCCGTCAACGCCGGTGGCTTAGGTGGCGATCCACGGTTCCGCGGCGCCATGTTCGAGACACTGTGGAAGTTTGATTGCCCAATCCCTGAGCCATACACAACGCTGGAAATTCTCGTCCCCGTACTTCTGGTTTTTGCGCCGCACCTGGCCGACGCGTTCCTGCCAAGCCTGCTCCGTGGCGATGAAGGTTGGGCCCAAGCCTTTTCTGAGCCCGATGCCGGCAGCGACATGGCATCCTTACGTACACGTATGGAACCCGACGGTGATGGTTATCGCCTGGCCGGCCAAAAAGTTTGGTCAACCTATGGGCACTTAGCGCAACGGTCGATGTTGCTGGCTCGCTCAGGTGGCCCGGGTCATCGTGGTTTGACCATGGTGCTGGTGGATTTCGGTCAACCCGGTATTGAAGCTCGCCCTATCAGAACGCAAAGTGGCGAGAATCATTTCGCCGAAATCTTCCTCGACGGCGTTTACGTTCCAAAAGACCGTATCATCGGCGAAATCGGCGGCGGTTGGGCGGTGGCCATGTACATGCTGCAGTGGGAACGCGGAGCCTGGGGATGGTTACAACAGGGTCGCTTCCACAACCGACTCACTCACGCGCTTGCCCTTGGAACTCCCAAGCCTTCCCACGATGCGGAGATCGGCCACGCGTATACCCTGTCGGCAGCCCTACGTTTACATACTAAGCAGACCGTTGAACGTCTGGCCCGCGAAGAGACACTTGGCCCCGAGGTTTCAATCGACAAGCTGTTGTTGATTGATGCTGAAACCGCGACGTGGAACGCCATTCGTCATCACCTCGGCCCACGCTTTGACCTCGACGACGAGTTCGAGTGGTTGAGAGCCGAGTACCTGTTTTCCCGGGCCGCACCGATCTACGGTGGTTCACTCGAAATCCAACGAACACTTGTCGCCCAGCGTGTGCTCGGCATGCCAAGGGAGTCGTAATGAGCATCGTAACGACCACGAAGTCGGGAACGGACAGCGACACACGAGAGCTTCTGCGCTCCAGCCTGCGTCACACCCTCACGGAAACAAGCGCTCGACCCCTCGGTGAACGTCTCGCGGAACTTGGCTGGGACGATGTTCTGGCCGACGACGCACCCGCCGCACTCGGTCTGCTTTTCGAGATCAAAGGCGACACCGTGGCCAATGCCGACGCGCTCGGTTCCGAGTTGTCACGACGTCTCGCTACGGCTTCGGGTAATTCGGCGCTCGCCTCGGTGCTCGTTGGTCTCCCCGGTGTATCCACGTTGGTCGAAGTCGATGGCAACGTCACGATGTCCGCGATGGTTGCCGCTTCCTCGGGCGTCCCTACTTCGGTCGGTGTTATCTGTGGCGATGCCGGAAAAGAGCGGCTCGCCATCCTGCCAAACGGCACCGAGTTCACCAGTGCGCCGTGCCATATTGGCGATCCAAGCCTTGAACTGGTTCGCATCAGTGCGGCGGTTCCGAGCGCGAATGTCCAGTGGCTGAGCCATGAGGTCGCTGCCGCAGTGTTGGCCAGTGCGCGTGCGTTGCTCTCCACCGAGATGGTCGGGCTTGCTGCCCACGTGATTGCTTCGGCCGTCGCCTACACCGGCCAACGGGTGCAGTACGG